>CANPYU010000018.1 GCA_947588665.1 uncultured Bacilli bacterium
CTTTAATTTATCTTATCAAAAAAATAACATTTTTCATAGCTTATATGTTATTTTTGCGATTTTATGATTTTATCCTGATTATTTATTTTTGAATATTTACTTTTTTAATTTATAATAAAAGTTATTCTTCCCTTTTCTTTCAATTATTATTTTTTATTTTTTACTTCTGGATAATTTTTATCAAGTAATTCGGGATGCTTTTTTTGTTCTTCTTCTAAAATTTGTAATGCGTTTTTTTTATCTTTTAATACTTTTTTTAATATTTTTATTTTAGAATCTAAAATTTCTTTTTTATTCATGTTTACCTCCTAATATTATATAGAATATTTAATAATCCTTCTATATCTAAATTTGATTTTGTGGCAGCGAGTAGTTTATTATCAGTATTACTTAAGTTATAACGATTTTGAATTGTCTCTAAAATAGATATTAGTTTATTAACTTCAGTGGCGTTAGATTCTTCGTTTGATAAATAATTAATGTAATCTTTTATATCTTTTTCAATAGTTACAGAGTCAAATAAGCCTAAATCATAGATTGTTTTATTATTAATGGACGCTGTACGATCAATATAGCCAGTTGGAACATAAGAATTAAGTTTATAACCCGCAGAATTAGATTCAAATAAATCTAATGCTTCTTTTAAAGTATCTAAATTTTTAGTTTCTTTAAAGCTTGTCATTAAAGAATTAATGTTATTAGCTTGAGATGTAGCTACTTTAACTTTGTTTATTTTAACAATAGGTATTTGCCATTCTTCAGCAGCTTTATAAGCACTGCGCAGTTGTGTCTCATCAAAATCATCATAAATTATGACACAGTTAGGGCTTAAGTTAGTTTTTTCTAAATCAACTTCATTATAAACACGCATGGAATACTTAGGCATATCACTTGCAGAAACAAAGGTTTGAACGTCACCTGAGGAATAACCTATCAAATTAGTATTACTATTAATGTCAGTTGGAGATAACATAACAATTTGAGATGGTGCTAAATCGGTAAAACCATACATTACTCCATCGGCATGTACTGGGCATGAGCCAATATTGCTTTGGGTTATAAATGAAGCGGCGGCAATATGATTTTGTGGATCATCACTTTGATACCATGTACGAACATACGATGATTCAACAAGATCTACTCTATCAGATACTAAGCCAGAATTACTACTGCGGACAATAATGGAAAATTCATCACCAGCATCAATTATAGGGATTTTGTTACCTTTTACAGGATTATTTTTGATAAGAGTATTTAATGGAGATAATTCGTCAATATAAGTTTTAACATAAGCCGTTCTTAAGCGATCATCTAAACTTAAAAATTCTTCAGCCGTAAAATGAATATTTTGCACTTCATATAAGGCTTTTAATTGGTCTTTGTCAGTTATTTCATCTACTAATTTTAAATAGCGATAAGCTTCTACTGCATCTTGATCATATTTGGCAATAGCATCAATGCTTAATTCGTATTTAGCTAGTAAAGATTTTACGTCCTGAGAAGTTGTAGAAAAAAATCTATTATAATAAACTTCTTTTGCTTGTTTAAAGTACTGTTCTTGTAATATAGGTATACTAGTTTTTTTATTATAATTGGCATAAAAATTTTCATCACATAATTTAATAAATTCGGCTTCATAATCAGCACTAAAATTATCTAATATAATTGCATGACTATTTTTTTCATAAACTTTTCTATATAGAATATAATTAATAAAATTATCAGTAGTAAGCAGGCTTCTATCAACATTAGACAAAAGATGTTTATTTTCATAAATAAAATCTATAGTACTGAGCATTTTGGGATATAATGTATAAAGGGAATTATCATCCGTACTTTTTTTAAAAATTGTTACTAATGAATCATATAATTCAGGATTATTATTATGTAAATAAACTATTTTATTAGATATTTCACCATTATTAATAATAGTGCTTAAAAAATTTTCTCCCCAATCATTTAAATATGAACTATTTAACATATTGGAATTTAATCCTTTGATAACATTATTATTTTTAGCAAATATTTTTTCTAAAAAAGCTAGTCCTTTATCATCGATATTACCATTTAAATAATTTTTAGCTAATAAGGCACCATCAAACATATCAAATTGGTGAGAACACATATCTCTTAAATTTGATGGTAATTTTTCATACATTTCTTCAATAGAATCTATAATCTTTTTTTGATAAGTAGAATCCATTTCTTTAAATATACTAGACATACTTCTTACTTTCATGCCTTCTAAATTTTCAATATTATAATTTTGGAAAATGATAGAAACATCTTTATCAAGACGAGTATAAAGTTCTTTAAATAAACCTGCCGTATCAGCATCAGTAGTATCAAGGTTGGATAATATATTAAAGAGATAACTATCAGATAGTTCAGAATAAATTTCAGGATTTGATATTATAATTTTTCTTATAGTTTTATTATCATAAAAATCTTCTTGCCTTGATAATATTTCTCTTAAAATATTTGATGAATCTTCTGATAAACCACTTTCAATTAATTCTTCTATATGGTTAGGACTTGCATTTCTTAAATAATTTTGTTTTTCCTCTAATGATAATTTAGCAAATTCTTCTTGTTTTATTTTTTTGCTCATTGTAAAGCTGTTTTCTTTAGAATTTTGATCGTTATCGGGAATGGTTTTCGCTTTTTGTTCGAGATCTTTTTGGGAATTTTTACCCCCAAAATAGTTAGATATAGTTCCTAAAGCATTAGCACCACCAGCAAATATTATTTGCATTAGAAGTGCATCATTTTGGGCATTAGTTAAAAAGTTCTTTAAAAATTTTTCTTTACCGGTGATTAAATTTCCTTCATCATCAAAAAATTCTTGGCTATTACGATAAGTAGCTGTTTGAACTATTTCATTCAAAATTGGTTCAGATCCTCCAACTAAAAATGAGGCACCAGCTAAAAGAGGTAAACGAGCTTTATTTAAAATTAAACTTAAAGTGTTATTACTTGTTACATCAATACCAATCGCTGAAAAAGCTTTATTGGCAAGTTTCCCAAATCCTAAAGAGTTAGATAAAGATCTAGCAGCTTGATCTAATGCTCCAGATATCCCACCAACAACTGCTCCTATGCCGCCGGCTGCAAGGCCAGTTACTTCCGCTTGGTTTATATTCGCCCCATTTTTTAAAGCATTTTCAGTTTCACTTCCCATATTGGTTAGGGCATTAAATGTACCTTGTAAGAGCATATTACAGGTTGTTGCTGTGGTAGCTTCGGTTCCAAATATGGCTGTTGAAATGCCACTGGTTAAATATGAGGCACCAATAAAGGTTAAAAGTGTTCCTCCAAGTGATGAGATACTAGCACCAGCACTCTTAGGGTCATAATAGTAATCATAACCTAAATCATGAACAACTTTATAATATAAATTTTTAGATAAATCTTGTTCAACAAATTTGCCTAAGTTGTCCGCTAAATTTTTGTCTCTTTCACTATTTGTTAAATATCCGGCTAGAGAATAGCAGCCGGCTGCTACATTGGCAGCACCATCTAAAAACATTTCGCCAACATTTATTGCTCCTTCCATAAAACTTAAGATAATTGTAGCAGATGGGGCCATAAATTTTTTTATACTCATTTGAAATTGCTTAAACGGGCTGGAAGAGTTATTTAATGATTTAATAATAAATAAATCTGAATCATCTAGTTTAAAATTTTTAATTTTATTTTTAGCTTTTGATACAATACTTGATGTATAAGAATCTTTAATTGTTCCCCTTTTGTCGCACATTTCATTTTCTATGCCTTCAACAGAATCACAATATTCTTTTAAATAGAAATTTATATTTTCAATGTTTGTTGCTATATCATTATATATTGTTTGAATTTTTCTTAAAAAGTTAGCTAATTTAGAGTTATAGCCAAAAGCATTACTAGAAAAAGTACTTTTTTTGCCTGAGTAGTAACGTTTATACTTTTCTAATTCTTCAATATTGTTTCTTATTAATGATGTATTGATACTTATACTACTCATGATTTCCTCCTTAAATTTCAGTATTCTTAATTATTGCCAGCTTTTCTTTTTGTTCGGCGGTATTGCCTATTAAATCTGGCAAATTATTCATAAAATTTTGTTCCTCTTCATCAATTAAGCCAATAGCTTTTATTTCTTTTATATCTTTATGATTAAATAAAATATTAAAATCTGTTCTTACGATACCTTCGGGATATAAACAAGCAAGATAATCATAAATTTCATCTTTATTATCTATATTAATTGGAGCATAACCTATAATCATAACTTTTTTCCAACCATTTTTTAATATAACTACTGAGCCTAATGGTAAATATTTGGGATATTTCTTAATTATTTCTTGTTGTTTTTTTTCATTTTCTAAATTTAAATTTTCAATATAAAAGATTTTATTATCTTCTATATCGGGGTAATAATTAAATATAGAAACGGGAATATTTAAGATATTAGTATATTTTAATTCTAAAGCCTCATAGTTATCTTTTTTTTCTGTAAGTATACCAATTACTAAAGCATTATTATTAGTAGAAAAGCCATCATACCTAATAATAGTTTTTAAATTTTGGTTAATATCAAAGACAATAACTTTTTTATAAGTATTGCTAATAAATTGCCTTAGTTTTTTAGAATCATTATTTGGGCATAGTTCTTTAAAGGTGGCAAATTCATCAATAGTTAAACGATCTAAATAAATATTATTGCGAATAAATACATAATCTAAATCTAAATAAGATATATTTTGATATTTATTAAAAATAGATGCATTATTTTCATTTTTTAATTTATTATTTAAAAAAGTTAAATTTAAAACTTCTTTTAAATAACTTTCAAAATAAAAACGATAATAAGAATAATAATAAAGATAGTTATCATTAAATTTATCATCATATAAATTAAATTTTTTTAATTTTTCATAATTATAATTGGCAGGATAAAAATTGGTAGCATCTTTTAAGGTTATAGTTTTTATAGGCATATATAATCACAAACTTTCTGGGTTAGCTTCTTTAGCTTGTTTAAGTAAATTGGCAGTTTTTTCAGGAGTTAATTCGTTTAATAATCTTTGAGACCATTTTTTTTGTTCTTCATCACTGTAGCCAATACAAAAGATACGGTCGATATCTTTATGATCAAAAAGAAGGCTATTTTCAGTAGATATTACCCCTTCTGGATATAAACAGCCACAATAATCATAAACTTTATCTGGGTTTTTTAAATCTATTTGGGCATAGCCAGTAATCATTAATCTTTTTTTGCCATTGTTTAGAATTACTACAGATCCTATTGGTAAGTATTTTGGATATTTATCTTTCATATTATCACTCCTATTATTTAAGTTAAGTTTATCATAATATTAATATTTTTACAATCAAAAATACTGAATTAATTTTTCAGTATTTATTTTAAACTATATAATTTCTTTATTTCTTTAATTTTTAATTGACGATAAGAGCCAACTGGTAAATCTTTCAAATCTAAAAAAGCAATTTTAGTTCTTTTAAGTCTTAAAACTGGATGATTTAAAGAGTTAAATATTTTTTTTACTATGTGGTTGCGGCCTTCATAGATGGTAATTTCTATTAAAGTAGTATTAGTATTTAAATCTTTCGTTTTTATTTTAAAATTAGATGTATCTACTTTACGATTATCAATGGTAATCCCATTTTTTAAGTTAGTAATATCTTCTTTTGTAAGAAAGCCTTTTATTTTAGCAAGATAGGTTTTGGGAATATTATTTTTGGGATGAAGTAATAGATTGGTTAACTCTCCATCATTGGTTAATATCAATAAACCAGTAGTATCATAATCTAATCGTCCGACTGGATATATTCTTATAGCTGTAGGTATTAAATCTATTACTGTTTGACGATTTTTTTCATCTTTAGTACTGGTTATGACACCATAAGGTTTATTTAATAAATAATATATTTTAGGGGTATCTTTAGAAATAGTTTTACCATCTACTTCTATGATATCATTATTTGTAACTTTAGTTCCAAGTTCTGTTATAGTTTTACCATTTATTCTTACACGGCCAGTTAATATTAATTCTTCAGCCTTACGACGAGAAGTAACTCCAGAAGATGCAATAACTTTTTGTAGTCTTTCCATAAGCTAGTACCAAAAAAGCATAAAGCTTAAAAATCCAATTAGAAGAAGTAAGACAATAGTACCATTAATTTGGTCACTTTTTTTACTTTTGCCAGGAATTCCTAAGGCCATAGTAGCGAGATAACCACCGATTAAACCACCTATATGAGCAAAATTATCAATGCCTGGTAACATAAAGCCAATTAAAAGATTAAGAATTATAATGGGAATTATTTGAGTTTTTAATACTGTACCTAAATAAAGACGGTAATGATAGCCAAAATAAAGCATAGAACCTAATAAGCCAAAAATAGCACCGCTTGCCCCAGCAGAAATAGATTCATGAATAACTACTGATAGTAAAGAACCTACTATACCACTTATTAAGAAGATAACTAAATATTTAAATTTGCCTAAAAAATTTTCTAATTGATGACCTATTACATATAATGCGTACATATTAACTATTAAATGTACAATGCCAATATGAAGAAATATAGAAGTTAATAGACGCCATACTTCACCTGATTTGACTAAACTTTTTACATTTGCTCCGAACATAACTAAAGTCATTGTATCTTCACTACCATTACCAAATAAATACATGGCAATAAAGGCAAATACACAAAGAAGGATTAGAATAGGAGTAACTATGTTTTTTTTAGGACTAAATATTTTAGCGAAAGTTTCATTATCCCGGATGGCTTTCGCATTTATATCATTTGTAACACTTACAATAAGTTCAATTCCCTCTTTGTCATTTAATAATTTATTTTTTAATTTAGGAAATAATTCAAGCATATTTTTATCTTTGGTTATTTCACTTACATCAGATAAAATTAAAGAAGAGATATTTTTAGGATTATCTTTATTTTTAACATTGTCGGAAACATTTAATAAAATATTTAAAGTGTTTACTTTTAATGATAAAGTTTTTTTCTTTATTTGATCTACTACACGAGCTGTTTTAAAAGCGTCTACTTTGTATTGTTCATCATTATATATTTCTTTAGAATTAATTCTAATGATACGATATGGCCCATCAAGGTTTTCTAGCCATATTTCATCTTTCACTCCTTTAACGACAATGGGACTATAATTTTCTTCTGTGATAAAATAATGAACTAAAGCCATCACTATTTCATCATTTTTATTTAAAATAGTATAATTCATATAATTATTCACCTCATGTAATTATATTTTATAATAAAACATATATTTAGTAAAGAGGTGATTTTATGTCTTACCTATTTTACTTAACATTTATTTACTTAATTTTAATAACTATTTACTATTTTATTTACAATTATAATATTAACTATGACAATTTATTTGTTATAATTATTAATTTTGTTTTCTTAATTATTCTTCCTCTTTACTATTTATATTTTAAAGATAATATTTATAGTTTAATGATTAGTTTACTCTTATTTGGTAGTGCTGTATGGTATAATATTAAAATAAAAGAGTTATATCATCAAATTAAAGTATTGCCAATTATTTATTTTTTAATCACTAGTTTTATTACGGGATTTATGATGGGGTTATATCTTTAATCTAATGAAATTTCTTTTAAATAATTAGTAAAATATTCAGGAAGTGGACAGGTAAATTCCATTTCTTTTTTTGTTATAGGATGAATAAAAGTCATTTTATAAGAATGAAGGAATTGACCAAAAGAAGAAGCATTATCATGAGAATAAACCGGATCATTATGAATGGGATAACCAATATAGGCCATATGAACTCTTATTTGATGAGTGCGGCCAGTTTCTAGGGTGCAACTTACTAAGGTATGATGCGCATATCTTTTTAATACTTTTAGATGAGTTATCGCATGTTTACTATTTTCGGCGGTAACAGCCATTTTTTCACGATTTGTTTTATCACGGCCAATCGGGGCATCAATGGTAGCACTGCTATTTTTAAAAACACCATTTAGTAAAGCAATATATTCTCGTTTGATGCGCTTATGTTTAAAGTCATCGGCTAGTAATTCATGAACTTGATTAGTTTTGGCAACCATAATTAGGCCACTGGTGTCTTTGTCTATCCGATGCACAATTCCTGGACGTGCTTCCCCTCCTATATCACTTAAATTTTTAGTATAATACATAAGACCATTTACTAAAGTATTAGTATAATTGCCATGACCTGGGTGGACTACTAGACCACTGGGTTTATTAATAATCATTAAATATTCATCTTCATAAACTATATCTAAAGCCATTTTAGTTGGAGTTATATCTTCATCATTTTTTATTTTCTCTTCCTCAATTATTATTTCATCACCAATGTTTATTTGATAACTCGCTTTCGCTTTTTTATTGTTTACTTTAATTAAATCATCTTTAATTAATTTTTGAATAAATTCGCGAGAATAAGTAGTGTTTGCCTTTAAATATTTATCTAAACGAATATTATTTTCAGCACTTATTAGTTTTAGCATTTTTATCTTCTCCTTTCATTATGGCATATATTAATAAAATGACACCGGATACTATGGCTATATCGGCTAGATTAAAAATAGGATAATCATAATTGAATATTTTAAAATCTAGAAAATCTCTAACATAACCTAAAAAAAGACGGTCGGCAAGATTAGATATAATACCTCCAGTAGTAAGACCAAAGGCAATATTATTTCTAAGATTATTTTTAAAACTAAACATGAATTTAATTAAAATAATTAAACAAATTATAGAAAATAAGATAAAAATTATACTCATATTAGAAAATATACTCCATGCTCCTCCTGTATTATGTACAACAGTTAGAGAAAAAAAATTTTTAAATATAGGTAAACTTTCGTTTAAAGGAATATATATTTCAATTAAACTTTTGGATAATTGATCTAATAACAAAATAATAATAGCAATAATAAATGTTTTTTTTCGCATAATATCACCTAGATAAGTATATCATAAATTTATAAAACTACCAATAGAACTGTTTCTTAAATTTATTAGGATAACCATTTTATAATTCTACTAAGATAACATCTTCGCCTATTTTTACTATTTGACTAATTGTAATATTGGTTTCGGGATCACTTTTGAATAATCTTTTAAAAAAATGACGAGGTGCGACAACAAAATAATTAATTTCGCCTGCTTCTTTAACTTCTGCATCGACAATAACGCCTAAATGTTTACCATCTTTTATATTGATAACCATTTTTAGTTGAAGTTCACTTAAACGCATAAAATCACCTATTTAATTATACGTTTAATATTTAAAAAAAGTATAAATGATTAGTTAAGCATTACACTCAGCAAGATATTTTAAAGATTCTTTTTTGGTAAGAGTTAAGGCTTTTTCTTTTTGTTCGGCTTTAATATTTACGGCCGCGGCACTTTGATGCCCTCCTCCTCCATGAATTTTTGCTATATCATTCACATTAAAGCCATCAATGATAGTTCGATATGATTTTTGGCCATTTTCGCCTTTATCTAAAGCAACAATTATTAAATAATTAATATTTTCAGGATTATTTAAATCACGAATATATTCAGGTAAATCGTTACGATATTCATAATCGGCATAAACAATACCATATTTATTATTATATTCATCATTAAAATATTCTATTTCGTAAAATAATTGTTTTAAAATATTAGCAGTTTTGACTTTTTTTAGGTTAATTAATTGTTGTTCATCAGAAGTAAAATAAAATTTTGAAGGATTATTTTGAAGTTTAGATAGAATTATAGAAATATATTTATCTTTACCTACTAAATTAAAGTATATAGCTAAATCATGAGCTAAAAGGCCAAAAGATGCTTTTTCTTTCCATTCCCAAGTATCTTCAAGGCGAGTTAATTCAACAAAGGCATCTAAGGCAGGAGTTTTAGAAAGTAAGTTATGGGTAACTAAATATTCATAAAATAATTCAGTGCCACATCTTTTACCTTTGGCATCTTCTTCAATTATTTTAGTAAAAGAATAGATATTAAGTTTGTTATCTATAGCTCTTTGATGATGGTCTAAAATTAAAATCTTATCTTTTAATGAAGAATTGGCGACCATAGATAAAGATGGATTTTGTAAAGCTAAATCAGTGATGTATATTTGGTCATAAGAAGCTAGGGTTTGGTTTTGCATGAGTTTTCTAAAAGTTAATTCTAAACTTTCAGGATTGGGTGATAAGATATAGTCTATTTGGGGGAAGGCCATTTTTCCTAAAATAATGGCATTTAGGCCATCAATGTCACTTTCATGGCTAAATATTATAATTTTTTTATTCATAAGAAACTCCATTTCTTTTTTTATTATAACATTTTTAAGATAATTGTTAAATAATTTAAAAAAAATAAAATTTAACTAGTTCTTAAATTTTATTTAATCATCCGTTTAAGACTCATAATAGCATTTTTTTCAATACGAGATACTTGGGCTTGACTGATATTTAGAGCTTCGGCAATTTCCATTTGAGTTTTACCTATTATGTATCTTTCCATTAGAACTTCTCGTTCGCGATCTTTAATTTTGTTTAAGCCACGACGAAGGGATATTAGCATATCTTTATCACTGTTTAGTTCTTTTTTATCAGCGAGTTGATCCATTAAATAAATGGTGTCGCCTCCATCATTATAAATAGGCTCATAAATACTCATTGGTTCTTTTAGAGAATCTAGGCTACTGGCAATTTTATATTCAGGAATGTTTAGTTCTTTACTAATTTGTTCATTGGTTGGTTCTATTCCATGTTTATTAAAATAGGCTTCTTTATAATTGATAATACTGTAGGCTAAATCTTTTATACTACGACTTACTCGGATGCTGGTATTATCTCTAATAAAGCGTTTAATTTCACCTAAAATTAATGGAACAGCATAGGTTGATAATTTTAAATTATAGGATAAATCAAAATTATCGATGGCCTTTATTAAACCAATAACACCAACTTGGAATAAATCATCCATATTGTAATTACCTTTATTAAAACTTCTTAAAATACTTAAAACTAATTTAAGATTGCCATTTATTAATTCTTCTTTAGCTTTTTTGTCACCAGCATGAAATCTTTCAAATAATTTAATTGTTTCTTCACTAGTTAATACTTTTAATTCATTCGTGTTAATTCCCGTAATATCTACTTTATATCTAGCCATTTAAAAACTCCTTTCCCTTTATTTATGGGTAAAAAGAGTATTTTTTATTCAAATTATTTATAATTGTGATGGATTAAAATCAATTTCTAAATAAACATCTTTATTATTTATAAATATATTATCTAATTCTTTTAAAATAGCTTTTAATTTATGATCAGTTTTATATTTAACAGTTATATTAAAACGAAATATATTTTTAAGTTTAAAATTTAGGGCAGTAGATGGGCCAAGTAATAAACAATGATCATCTAAATTGTTTTTTAAGTAATTAATAACTTTAGTGGCGTTTTCTTTTGCTTTTTCATAATTCTTACTACATACTTTGATATTAACTAAATAATAATATGGAGGATATTTTAATATTTTTCTTATTGACATTTCTTCATGATAAAATTTTAAATAATCATTTAAAGAAACATTAATGATTGTGCGATTATCCGGATTAAAAGTTTGAATAATAACTTTACCTATTTTATTACTACGGCCGGCCCTTCCCGATGCTTGATGAAGAAGAGCAAAGGTCCTTTCACTACTACGAAAATCAGGAATATTTAAAGTAGTATCGGCATTAATTATACCAACTAAAGTACAATCAGGAAAATCTAGGCCTTTACTAATCATTTGAGTGCCAATTAAAATATTATATTCTTTATTACGAAAAGATTTAATTATTTTATCATGAGCACCTTTTCTAGTTGTAGTATCAGCATCCATTCGAATAATTTTGGCAGATGGATATTTTTCGGTAATTAATTCTTCAAGTTTTTCTGTACCCATGCCGAGATAATTTAGAGCTTTTTCTTGACATTTTGGACATAAGTCATCTTTTAGTTTAGTATATCCACAGTAATGACAACGTAGAGCATTAGATGATTTATGGTAAGTTAGAGAAATTTCACAATGGGGACATTTATAAGTAAAGCCACAGTTACTACAGGTAATAACAGTGGAAAATCCCCTTCTATTTAATAATAAAATTACTTGTTCATCGCGAGATAAAGTCTCTTTAATAGCTTTGTCTAGTTCTTCACTTATAATAAAGTTTCTTTTTTTAAGTTCTTTTGTCATATCAACAATGACATTATGGGGTAATATTTGATTATTAATTCTATTTTTTAAAGTAAGCAGAGTATATACCCCTTTTTCGGCTCGAGCCATTGATTCTAAACTGGGAGTTGCACTTCCTAAAACTAGAGGGCAATTGTTATAATTACTACGGAATTTAGCCATATCTAAAGCATGATATCTTGGGGTATTATCTTGTTTATAAGTATCACTGTGTTCTTCATCAATTATAA
>CANPYU010000019.1 GCA_947588665.1 uncultured Bacilli bacterium
AACTTACAACAAAGATGGTTAAGATTTATAGGAGCAAAGAGTTTAGAAGAAAGAGAGAGTATAGCCAAAGGAGATGAATTACTGATGGAGTTACATAATTGGTGCATGAATTATGTAAATGATGAACAAACCAAAAAGATATTTGGAGAATGGGCTAATTATATTGCTGAACAAAAAGGAATAAGAAAAGGAATAGAGCAAGGATCAACCCAAGAAAAAATAGATATAGCTAAAAACCTTTTAAAACTTAATATTTCCGAAGAAGATATTTCAAAAGCAACTAGTTTATCTCTTGAAGAAATAAAAAAACTTAGATAGGTTAATCTGAGTTTTTTTCATTTAATAAAATATTAGCAACTTTGTTGATAGGGCCTGCGCCAATAGTTAAAATTAAATCGTTTTCTTTAATATGATCTTTTAAATATTTTGCTATTTCTTCATAAGTTTTAATATGAATAGCATTAGGATTTTGCTTTTTTATTAAAGAGACTAAATCATCTTCTTTAACATTCCAAATATTTGTTTCCCGAGCAGGATAAATATCACAGATGATTATATGATCAAATTTAGCAAGAATATTTGCAAAATCTTCTAAATGCTCAATGGTCCGACTGTAAGTATGAGATTGAAATACGGCCCATGTTTCATTATGATCAATGCTTTTTGAAGAATTATAAGTTGTTGCTATTTCAGTTGGATGGTGAGCAAAATCATCAAAGATATGAGCTTTTCGATATTCACCTAGATATTCAAAACGACGTCCTACTCCAGTAAATTCTTTTAAAGCTTTTTTGATAGTTTCTTTATTAATATTATAGTTTAAAGCAATAGAGATAGTTGCTAAAGCATCTAAAATATTGTGCTTTCCTCGAACACTTAAAGTAAAAGTATCATAGTATTCATTATTAAGATAAACTTCAAAAGTGGGAAATCCTAAATGAGAATAGTTGATATGGCACGCTTTTACTTGGGCATTTTCATTATCAATACCAAATGTTGTTAAATGAGCTTTAGTATTTAATAGCTCACTGGTGTTTTGGTCATCAATATTTACAACTAAGTATCCATTTTCGGGTAAAAGTTTGGTATATTTTTGAAAAGATTTTTTAGTGTTTTCTATTGTTTTAAAATAATCTAGATGATCATCATCAATATTTAGAATTATTTCACTTGTTGGGTGGAAATGTAAAAAGGAATCTACATATTCACAAGCTTCTAAAATAAAATATTTTTTAGAGCCTATATGATAATTACCATTTATTCTTTTTAAGAAGGCACCAATTTGAATTGTCGGGTTTAAATTTGCTTCTAGAAAAACAGAAGCTACCATACTTGTAGTAGTACTTTTCCCATGAGTTCCACTGATACAAATTAAATTTTCATAATCTTTGGTATATTCACCTAAAAAAGTGGCTCTTTCAATGGTTTCAATGTTATGAGTTTTGGCGTAAATTAGTTCTTCATCGTCTTCTTTAATAGCCGCAGTATAAATAATTAAATCAGCGTCTTTTAATAATTCAGTATTGTGACCAATTGTAATAGGAATGCCTAGATTTTTGAGATATTCAGTGTTTGTAGATTCTGCTAAATCACTACCTGTTATATTTTTACCATCATTTTTAAGCATGGCAGCAATGGAGTACATACTAGCACCTCCAATACCTATTAAATGAATATTTTGATAGTCTTTTAAGTTTTTTTTCATATATAATACACCTCTTAATTAATTATATTATATACTTAAAAGGCTAGAATAATCAATAAAAAAATTATTTTAACTAGTATTTTATAATAAAGTTTGTTATAATGATTGTGGTTAATTTTGAATTTTTTTAAATATATTTGGAGGAGTTTATGAAGAGCTTAAAATATATAATATTTATTGTTATTATTTGTTTTGTATCTTTAAGTACAGTTAATGCAACAATATCTTGCTCTTATAAAAAAGGTAGTAATGAGTTTTTGTGTAGTATAGGGTCAAGAATAACTTGTACAAATACAGAAGGTACTTTTAGACCGGCAGGAAATAGAAATATTTTGTTAACTCGTGATGATTATAAATTAGATAAAGAATATGATACTACTTCATGTGAGGCAGTTCCTACGATATATGTTAGTTTTCAAAATACAGATAATGGTTTTGTGTGGACTAGTATTGGGGATTCAAAAGATGATTGTACCTCTACAGATTGTATGGCTTTTAATTATGAACCAGATAATACAACTTGGACGGCAGATTCTTTTTGTAATATTTCTACTGTAAGAGGAGCGTTTCGGACAGTGGGCTGGGTTATCTACTTTATTAAAATTATAATACCTATAGTTATTATAGTTTTTGGAAGTATTGATTTTGGTAAAGCAATTATTGCAAGCAAAGATGATGAGATAAAAAAAGCCGGAAGATCATTAATGCTTCGGGCAGTTGCAGGAATTATAATATTTTTTATTCCGACTATCATTAGTTTTGGGGTAGATTTAATTGGGGGAAAAAGATTATATGATGAAGAAAATAAATATCGAGATAGCTTTGGTTTTTGTACACATTGTATGTTAAATCCTCTTGATGATAGTTGTGGTAGTTTAGCAGGGGGAAAGTAAAATGAAAAAGTATATTATATTATTTTTAACTTTGTTTATGGTTAATTTTCAGAATGTTAAAGCGGTAACAGATGAAAGATCTGCGACATTAACTTGTAATTATGAGAATAATGGGGATATTATTTCAATTGTATATAAAAATATAGGGACTTTGACTTTAGGAGAAACACAGATTACATATAGAGTAGATTATATAAAAGATAATGTGAGATATTGTTTTAGTAAAGATAATAATTGTCCAAATACAACAGAAGTAAGTTCTAAATATGTTAATATTAGAAATTTTGATACTATTGTTACTAATCCGGCAAATAGAAGTCAGTATTTTTATAATATTAATTATAGATTTCAAAGGGAAACTTATCAAGAAGAGGCAAATTTTGATGCTGATAAATTATGTAGTAAGAGTATCTTTGTTAAAGATGAAGAAGATAGTCAAGATATAGTTTTATGTGAAACAAATGATACGAAAACTAAGGATACAGCTTGTGCTTATAGTTATGGTGATAGTAATTATAAAGAATACACCTTTAAAAGTACAGCATTAGGAATTAATAAAGATTCTGGGACGACGATAGATTATGGAGAATCTTATGCTCAAAATAAAGAAAAAGTAAGTATGTATTGTAATTCTTCTTATGATGAAGAATTGTGTGAAAAAGCGAAGGCAGATTTAGATGCGGTTGTGCAAGCTTCTCAAGATTCTGGAAAATCACAAAGTGGATTAGAAGAAGATTATAAGGAGTTTTATACTAACGTAGATATTCCTTTTGGAGAAGCAAATTGTGATACTTTATTAGGAAGAATAGATGATTCAAATGCACCGGCTTATTATTTAAATTTTGCTTTTAATTTAATTAAATATATTGCAATTGTAGCTTTAGTTGTTTTAACTATTATTGATTATGTTAAAGCCGCGGTAGCTAGTAATCCTGATGATATTAAAAAAGTTAATATTAAAACTATAAAAAGAGCAATTATATTAGTTATAATATTCTTTTTACCAATGATTATTAATTTTATTTTAGATATTTTAGGTATAGTTTCTACAGATCCTACATGTGGGATCGGTAATAAATAAGAGGTGAAGAAGATGAGCTTTTTTACAGATATTTTAGGAAATACAATAGGAAAGTTTTTTATAGGAGTATTATTATTTATAGATTCTATTATATATTCACTAGTTAGTTGGGTTTATCAAATAATTTTAGTTTTGTGTAATGTTAATATTTTGAATAATGGGGAAGAGATTAGTAACTTAGTAGGTAGAGTATATGTTATATTGGGAGTAGTGGTACTATTTTTAGTTTCTTATTCTTTACTTAGATCTTTAGTAAATCCTGATGAAGCTTTAAAAGGAAAAAAATCACCAATAACGATTTTAAGAGATGTTGTAATTTCAATTGTTTTAATTGCTTTTGTTCCTATGGTATTTAGATTTTTACAGGGCTTTCAGACTGCGATATTATCTAATAATGTAATAGGTAATTTAGTATTAGGTACTAGTTCTTCTGTAAATGGACAAACAGAGAGTTCAGGAGATTTAGTTAATAAAGGGGGAATGGAGATAGCTTCAGGTGTTTTTCAAGCTTTTCTTCATGAAGATTATGCAAAATGTACTTTAAATAGTAATGAAGCAGGATATGATTGTAGCAGTTTAAGATTGTCTAATGGAGATAATTTTAATGTTTACTGGGCAAAAATGAAAGATAGTGGGAGTTTACTTTCGGTTGTTGATTTGACTGATGATATAACAGGAGGAAATTTGACTTATTATTATCTTATTTCTACTATAGCAGGAGCATTTGTGTTGTTTGTTATGATATCATATTGTTTTGATATTGCACTTAGAGTAATTAAATTAGCTTTCTGTGAGTTAATTGCGCCCCTTCCTATTTTAGCAAGATTAATGCCTAATGAGTCAACAGGAAAGATTTTTAGTAATTGGCTTAAAGCAACAATTTCGATATATGTTGAAGTATTTATTCGATTGGCAACATTATTTTTTGCGGTTTTAATAATTAAAATTATTAAAGATAATTTTTTAACTTTGTTAGCGCCTTTATTTAGTGGAGGAGTAGGATTTACTGTTGCATTGTTTGCCCAAATGTTTATTATTTTAGGTGTTATTATGTTTGTAAAACAACTACCGGGAATTATAAAAGAAATAACAGGCCTTGATAGTGGTAAGTATAATTTTATGGCTAGTGCAATGAGAGGTTTTAATGCTATAAGAACTGTTCCTAAAGTTGCAGTTCAATCATTTAATAATACTAATTGGGATGATGCACATAAAGTAAGAAGTGTTTTTAATAGGTTTAAAAATTCAGTAGTTGATGTAGGTTCGTCTTTGATTGCCAATCAAGGAGCTGATTATAAGGAAATAGGCTCTATTAGTAAGAATTATGAAAGATTTACAACAGAAAGTTTATCTACAAGAAGGAGAAAAGAAGCAATTAGAAAAGCAAGACAAAATAGAAAAGATATGTATGCTAATGGTATGGCTTCGCGAGCAGATGATAGAAAAGCAGCATTTCAAGAATATTTGCATGGCTCTGTAGATACAAAGGCTATTGAAGAACGAATTAAATTAGCTAAATCTGTTGGAGCAGATATTAAAGATCAAATTTTAAGTCAGGCTATTGAAACTAATATAAATGTTAGAAATCTTGATAATGCATTTAAAAATTTACAAGCTCGTGTTCCTGAAGTGAGTGATTATTATACAAGAGTTACTGCAGAAAATTTAGATGCAATAAATAATGCTTTAAGAGCTGCGGGTTCGAGTGTACAATTAAATGCAAATGATATAGGAAATTATTTTGATGCTACCACTGGAGCAAGCTATACTTATGACGTTGCGCGTGAGGAAGCAAGGAAGAAGCATGATGCTGCTGTCGGAGAATTAAAATCTAAAAGGGATAAATTTGCAATGGCTACTGCTTGGGGTGCTGCAACTGGTAATTGGACAGTTCAAATTAATGGTGAAAATGTTTTTGATACAACAAGTAATGGAGATTTTCATAATGGTGCAGGTAATAAACGTTTATATACTACACAAGTATTTGAAAATTTACAAAAAGAGTGGAATAGTTCTATTGATATGGCTGTTGCTAAAAGTAGTGATGTAGCTGGTTCTCCAGTTGTTAGTGAACATATTGATATTGCAAGCTATGCTAATGCTGATGAACTTAAGAAAAAAATTGGTGCACGTAAAGACTTTACTGATGAAAAACTTTCAGAGTACAATGCACAACTTGCAGCAGCTAGAAGTAGAGAACAACTTAAGGCTGAAACTAAGGGTGATGGTAAATAATGTTTGGATTTAGAAGAAGTATTTCAGCTTATGATGAAAAATATTTAAATGAAAAAAAACAAGTTTTTGAAGATTTATTAAATATTAAAGCTAGATTAGAAGATGCTTGTGTTAAATATGATAGTGAATTTCCTTTTATTAAATCCTCTTATGAAGCTACTAAGAAAGCTGATTATGTTTCTATTGTTCAAAGAAATAATCAGCAAATGAAAATAAAAAAAGATTATAGCCAAATTATTGATGATGCTATAAAGTTACAAAGTTCTGATTTAAAGTGTATAGAAGAAAGAATGAAACAACGCATGAAAGAACTTTTCAATGGTAAAAATGTTATTTTTAATAATATTTTGAAGGTAGAAGAGAGTAAATATTATTATGCGTTAGCCTTATATAAAGAATTAAATAATATTTCTTTTATAAAAGATATTGGCGATTTAGAAAAATATATAATGGCTATTAATTTAGTTTATTCTAATTTTTTAGCAGATGAGTATACGAAATTAAATCAGGTGAGATAAAGATGTTTAGACAAAATTGGTATAACATCTTTTTATTTTGTGTTATAATTTTAGAGGTGATGCATATGCATGAAAATATATTAATTGAGTCTCTAGATTATTATGGGAGAGGTATTACCCATATTGGTGGGAAAATAATTTTTGTTAAAGATGCTTTACCAGAAGAATTAGTTGATATTAAAATAGTTTTAGATAAGAAAAAATATAGTGAAGCAGAAGTTATAAATTATAGAGTTAAAAGTTCTAAAAGAGTTGATAGTTTATGTCCATATTTTAATAAGTGTGGAGGGTGTCAATTATTTTATTATAAATATCAAGATACTTTAAATTTTAAATATGATAAAGTTAAAAATTTGTTGAGTAAAAATAAAATAGATTATGATGGCAAGATAGATGTTATTGCTAATTTATATCCTTTAGAATATAGAAATAAGCTTAGTTTAAAAATAATAAATGGGGAAATTGGTTTTTATGAAGATAGTACTCATAGTTTAGTAGAAATTGATAAGTGTTTAATTGCGAGTCCAGTAATAAATGAAGTTATTAAAAATTATAAATTACTTAATATTCATGATGGAGAATTAATTATTAGAGTTAACAATAATAAAGAGGTTCTTTTGATTATTAATACTTTAGATGATAATTATGATATAGAAATTGGAAAATTAAAAGAAAAAGTTAAATTAGTGGGTATTGTTTATAATAATAAGAGTATTTATGGGGATGATTTTTATTATGAGAGACTTGATAATAAACTTTTTAAAGTAAGTTATGATTCTTTTTTTCAGGTTAATCCTTATATAACTAAAGAATTATTTAAATTAGTAAATGATAATATAGATTTTAACAGTGTAGTTTTAGATTTATATAGTGGAGTTGGTACTTTAAGTATTGTCGCAGCTTCAAAAGCAAAAGCTGTTTATAGTGTGGAAATAGTTAAGAATGCTGTTTTAAATGGAAGTTTGAATGCAAGATTAAATAAATGTGATAATATTAAGTTTTTTTTAGGTGATGTTGCAAGGATAGTCAATAATTTAGAGGTAGATTTTGATACTTTAATTGTTGATCCACCAAGAAAAGGGTTAGATAAAATAACAAGAGATTTTATTTTAACTAAAAAACCTAAAAAGATTATATATATTTCATGTGATTTGTATACTTTAATTAGAGATTTAAAAATACTTGATATATATAAAATTGAAGATTATAAAATATTAGATATGTTTATTTATACATATCACTTAGAATCTTTTTGTGTTTTAAACTTAAGATAAACTTTTATAAATAAAGGGAAAATCAACTATTTAGTTGATTTAAAAGAACAAAAAAATAAATAATTTTTGGCTGTGTAGTTGTATGGTTTGTATAGATGAAATATAACATAATGAACATAGTTCTTATGTACTATTTATATTACTACTATAATTTAACTATCCATATTTGCGAACTAGTCACTTAGAGAGTTTTGTTGTTTTAACTAGAAAATAATATATTTTAGAATTTGACAGACATATATTTGTATAGTATAATTTATTTAGGATATATTTTTCAGGAAGTGAGTAATCATGGATAAAATTTATGGGATATTTTTAACATTAATTGCAGGATTATTCTTTTTAATTGGTGGATTAATATCTTTTAAAGTTCATAATAAAGATAAGTTTAATCATTTTAGTGTAGGAATGGCTTTTGTTATTATGATTGGTTTAATTTGTTTAGATTTGATTCCAGAAGTTAGGGAATTATTTCATGATTATTCATGGGGATATAGTTTAACTATGGCTATTATTTTTGCTTTAGTTGGTTTTTTAATATTGAAGTTTTTAGATATTTTAGTGCCACATCATCATCATGAACATAAAGATAATGAAAAAAATAAGAAAGAGCATATTGAACATATTCATCATGTGGGATTGATTACTATTTTAAGTTTGATATTGCATAATATTTTAGAGGGATTTGCAATATTTGGAATGACTGTTAATGATTTTAGAGTGGGCCTTCTTATTGCCCTTTCGGTGGGCTTACATAATATACCTTTGGGAATTCATATATTTAGTGCTTTAGATATTCGAGAAAATAAAATATCTGCTTTATGTCTTACTTTTTCTAGTTTAGTTGGAGGTTTAGTATTTTTAGTAATTAGAAATATAAATAATTTAGTTATAGGTATTATTACTTCTATTACTTTAGGAATGCTTATTTATATTGCATTTTTAGAATTATTACCAGAGATTAGAAATGGAATTAAAAATGAAGAAACTAAGATTGGTTTAGGGATAGGATTAATAATTCTTTTGGTTTCATTATTTGTTTAGGAGGTAATTATGAAGAAAGTTTTAGTTACAGGTGCCGCAGGAGTTATTGGGCAGAAAGTTATTAAATATTTACTTAGTGAAGGGAAATATGAGATTACAGCGCTTGATTTAAGAACAAAAGATGCGATGAAAAAATTAAAAAGATATAGAAGAAGAATTAATTTAATATATGGAGATATTAATGATAATGTCTTAATTGAAGCATTGGTTAAAGATCAAGATTATATTATTCATTTAGCAAGTGTTATGCCACCTCTTGCCGATATTAAAAAAGATTTATGTGAGCTAGTGGAATATAATGGTACAGAAAATATTGTAAAAGCAATTAATTTTTATAATCCTGAGTGTATGGTTTTATATGCTTCTTCAACTACTATTTATGGAGATGTAGAGGAAGCAAGTGTTAAGTCAGCATTAAATGTTTTACCAATTGATTATTATAGTAAAAATAAAATTAAAACAGAAAAATTAATTCAAAATAAACTTAAAAATTATGTTATTTTAAGACTTCCTTTAGTACTTTGCAATCCTAAAAGTAAAGCTTTTATGTATAACGTAAAAAGAAGTAGTTATATAGAAGCTATAACTGATAATGATGCAGCATATATGTTTGTAAGTGCTCTTAATAATAGTGATAAACTTAATAGAAAGATATTTAATGTGGGGGGAGGAGATACTTTAAAAGGTAAGTATGGTGAGATTTTGGCTCGAGTTTTAGATATTTATGGTTTAAGTTGGTCTTATATATTTAATTTGTTATTTGTAGATAAAAATTTTTATACTCATATATATACTGATGGGGATAAATTAAATGAAATATTAGAGTATCGAAGTGATTCTTTATCATCATTTTATATGCGTTTAAAAAGAGGAGTAAGAGGAAGAACAATAGCTAAAATACTTGCTAAGCCGGTGGTTTGGTTTTTAAGGAAGAGATATAAATGATTGGACTTGCTTTAGAAGGGGGAGGAGTTAGAGGATCTTATCAAGCTGGAGTATATATGGCTATGTATGAATGTGGACTTAAAATAAATGGCGTTAGTGGAACTAGCATTGGAGCAATTAATGGAGCAGTGATTGCTAGTGGGCATGGAGAGGATTTGCCTAAAATATGGCGGGGGTTATCGATGGCTCATGTTTTTGGATTTTCTGATGATTTTGTAAACTTATTATTACGAAAAGAAATAAATATTGATTTTATGAAAGTTACTTTAGCAAATATTATTAAAATTTTAAGTAATAAAGGAATAGAACTTAAAGGGCTTAAAGAAGTAATTGATAAAAATTTAGATGTTGATGAATTAATTAAAAGTGATATTGAATTTGGCCTTTGTACAGTGAGATTTAAAGATTTAAAACCTCTTTATTTATTTAAAGAAGATATGAAGCCTGATAAAATAAAAGATTATATATTAGCCAGTTCTTTTTTACCTTTTTTTAAGAAAGAGAAATTAATTGATGATAGTTATTATTTAGATGGGGGATTTTATGATTTAGGACCTGTTAATATGCTTTTAAATAAAGGATATGAAACTATTTATTTAGTTAAAGTGCATGGGATTGGAATTACAAGAAGTTATCCCGCCAATGCAAATGTAATAGTAATAGAGTCTAAAAGAAATTTAGGAAAAGTATTAGATTTAAATCCTGATAGAATAGAAGAAAATATAAAGATGGGCTATTATGATACGATTAGAATACTTAAAAATTATGATGGAGAAAAATATGTTTTTAAAAGTAAAAAAGAAGAGTATTATAAGTTTTTAAATAGAAAAGTTAACGATAAATTATATAAAAGAATAGCAAGATTTTTTAATACTGATACTTATAAAGAAACAACTATTAGAGCTTTAGAATATATAATGGAAGAAGAAAAGTTTAATTATTATAAAATATATAAAATAGAAAAAGTAATTAGAAAAATAAAGAAAGAATTTAATAAGAAAAATTTTATATATAATTATGTTAAAAAATTAAGTTTTAATCTAATTAGCTAGACATAAATTGATGTTAATGTTATAATGAAAAACGGATTTTAGGAGGGATATTATGGGACGTGCTTATGAGGTAAGAAAAGCTAGTATTCAAAAGACTGGGGCTATGAAGGCTAAACTTTATTCAACTTATGCAAAAGAAATATATTTAGCAGCAAAAAAGGGAACACCGGAGATTGAGTCTAATGTATTTTTAAAAAGAATTGTTGAAAAGGCTAAAAAAGAACAAGTGCCTAGTGATATTATTAATAGGGCAATAGATAAGGCTAAAGGAATGGGGGGAGAAGATTATCATGAAGTTATTTATGAAGGTTTTGGTCCGGGAGCATCAACTTTAATTATTAAAACTTTAACAGATAATGTGAATAGAACTGTAGGAATGGTTAGAGCAGCATTTAATAAAGTTAATAAAAGTTTAGGTGTTAGTAATAGTGTAACTTATAATTATGATTATTTAGCAATATTGTCATTTAAAACGGATAAACAAGAAGAAATATTTGAAGCTTTATTAGAAGCTTTAATTGAACCTATTGAATTTGAATTTTTAGATGGAGAATTAACAATAAGTGTTAATCCTAATGATATAAATAGTACTAAAGATGTAATAGAAAAAATAATGGGAAATGTTGAGTATGATATTGATGAAGTGGGAATGTATCCAAAAAATAAAGTAGAACTTCAAGGGGAAGATTTAGAAGTATTTGATAAATTATATAAAATGTTAGATGAAATAGATGATGTTACAGAAATATATCATAATGTAAGTAATAGATAATTAACTAGACAAAATCTAGTTTTTTTCATATTCTATATTGTGATAGGTATGATAAAATTTTTTAAAAATTTAATAAATGTAATTAAAAAAAGAGATCCGGCTATACATAGTAATTTAGAAGTTTTAGTTTATCCTTTTTTTAAAGTTTATATTTATTATAAAATAGCTCATTTTCTTTATTTACATAAGTTTTATTTTTTAGCACGTTTATTAAGTGAAAAAGCCAAAAAAAGAACAGGAATTGAAATTCATCCAGGAGCAGAGATAGGAAAAAATTTCTTTATTGATCATGGAATGGGAGTAGTAATTGGAGAAACAACAATAATTGGAGATAATGTGATGTTATATCATGGAGTTACTTTAGGAGGCACAGGTAAAGAAAAAGAAAAGAGACATCCAACTATTAAAAATAATGTAACAATTGGGGCAGGATCCATAATTTTAGGTAATATTACAATTGGAGAAAATGCAGTAATTGGGGCAGGATCTATAGTTTTAAAAGATGTAGCCGATAGTCAAGTGGTAGTAGGTATTTATAAATAATTTAAAAAATAAAGACTTTTAGTTAGAAATTTGATACAATAGAGATGGTGATTATAATGAAAATCTGTGATGGAAATAAAGCTTGTAGTGATATTGCTTATTTTTTTAGTGAAGTATGTTCAATATATCCAATTACGCCTTCTAGTCCAATGGCTTCAAATATTGATAGTTTAAGGGAAAATGAATTAAATTTATTTGGTAGTCCAGTTAAATTAATAGAAATGCAAAGTGAAGCAGGGGCAGCTGGAGCTTTACATGGAGCTTTGATTAGTGGGGCTTTAGCAACAACTTTTACAGCAAGT
>CANPYU010000020.1 GCA_947588665.1 uncultured Bacilli bacterium
AAAATAAGGAAGTGGTAAAGGGGAAGTTGCAAGCATTATAAAAGATTATTATACTTCCTTTGGTAAAAGGGTTATAATCACAGAATTTAGTAAATACTTAAAAATGTATGCCACGGAAGTTTTAAATTGGGATATGAAGGAACCTAAACCTCGTCGCTTTTTACAAGATATTGGAGTAACTATAAGAGAAAATATGTCTCTTCCTTTAATGCTTATTAATCGTTTAAAAGAAGATATTAGAATTTATGAATTATATTTTGATATAGTTATTATAAGTGATGTAAGACTTCCAGAAGAAATAGAAGAATTTAAAAAAGAATATCAAGACTGTACTTCCATATATGTTATTAATCAATTTGAACCTAGCAAATTAAGTATTAAAGAACAAATGCATATTACAGAAACAGCCTTAGAAAATTATAATAATTTTGATTTAACTATAACTAACGACAACAAAAATACTTTAAGCGATAAAGTAATTAATTATTTAGAAAGAGAGAAGTAAAATGAATCTTAAAAATGAGTTTATTGAATTTTTTAAAAGTAAAGGTCATGTTCAAATTCCTAGTGCTCCTTTAATCCCAGAAAATGATCCTTCTGTTTTATTTAACACAGCTGGAATGCAACCTTTAATCCCTTATTTAATGGGTAAGAAGCATCCTGAAGGAACAAGACTTTGCGATTATCAAAAGTGTGTTCGTCTAACTGATTTAGATAGTATTGGTGATAAAACCCATCATACTTTCTTTGAAATGCTTGGTAATTGGTCTTTAGGAGATTATTTTAAAAAAGAAAGCATAGAATATAGTTTTGAATTTTTAACTAAAGTTTTAAATATTCCTGTAGAAAGACTAGCCGTCACGGTATTTGAAGGCAATGAAGATATTCCTCGGGACGAAGTATCTGCGAATATTTGGCGTTCTTTAGGAATTAAAGATGAACGTATAGCCTATTTGGGAGTAGATGATAATTTTTGGATTGCGGGTGATACTGGTCCTTGTGGAGGCGATACTGAAATTTTTTATTTCCGTAGTAATGATGAAATACCCCTAAAATTTGATCCTACAGATGAACGTTGGGTTGAAATTTGGAATAATGTTTTCATGGAATTTAATAAAGATGAAAATGGCAAAATTACTGAATTACCCCAAAAAAATGTGGATACTGGCATGGGTCTAGAAAGAATAGTTGCGGTTTTAGAAGGTGTTACCGATAACTATGAAACATCTATTTGGAAAGATATTATTAAAAAAATTGAAGAGATAAGTAATAAGCCATATCATGGTAATGAAGAAAGTATGCGAATTATTGCCGATCATGTAAGAACTGCAGTTTTTATAAGTGCCGATTATGCCGGAATTAAACCAAGTAATACTGATCAAGGCTATATTCTAAGAAGATTAATAAGAAGAGCAATTAGACATGCTAAAAAATTAGAAATAAATACTAATAGTAACTTTTTAGAAGAAATTGCTTTAGTTGTAATTAAAGAATATGAAAATTATTATGAAGAAATAAAAGCTAATAAAGATATAGTTTTAGAAGTATTAAAAAATGAAAACTTAAAATTTAATAAAACATTAATTAAAGGTTTAAAAGAGTTTTCTCAAGTCTTAAAAAATGTAAATGGTAATATAATTGATAAAGATAGTGCTTTTAAATTATATGATACTTATGGATTCCCAATTGAACTTACAGAAGAAATGGCCCATGAAAAAGGCTTATCCGTTGACATTGAAGGCTTTAAAGAAAAGTTTAAAGCTCATCAAGAATTATCTAGAACTTCATCTGCTGGTAAATTTAAAGGTGGCTTAGCATCAACTGGTGAAGCTGAAACTAAATATCATACTGCTACTCATTTATTAAATGCCGCTTTAAAAAAGGTAATAAATAAAGATGTTCATCAAAAGGGTAGTAATATAACTAGTGAAAGAATGCGTTTTGATTTTTCCTGCGATCATAAATTAACTGATGAAGAAAAACGAGAAGTTGAAGCTTTAGTTAATGATTGGATTAAAGAAGATATACCTGTAACTATGGATACTATGAGTAAAGAAGAAGCTGTTAAAAGTGGAGCAGAAGCAATGTTTTTAGAAAAATACGCTGATATTGTAAATGTCTATTCTATAGGTGATATCTCTAAAGAAATATGTGGTGGCCCACATGTTAAACATACAGGAGAATTAGGCAAATTTAAAATAATTAAAGAAGAAGCTAGCAGTGCTGGAGTAAGAAGAATTAAGGCTATTTTAGAATAGTTTTTTTCTTTAAAAAATACTTGTCAAATACATATTTTAATAGTAAAATAAACTCGTTTATTTAATATTAATATTTATTTTTTTATCAAAATATGATATGATATTATATAGTAGAAGAGGTGGGTCGAAATGACTATCTTAAGTATCGGTAGAACTAGTTATGATATAACATGTCCTGTAGAAGAATATCCTATTGAAGGTACAAAATATTTATTAAATGAAAAAATTGAAGCCGGTGGTGGAAATGCTGCTAATGTTGCTTATTTACTAGGCAAATGGGGTGAACAATCATATTTTGCAGGAGTAATTGGATCTGATGATTATGGTACTAAAATAAAAAAAGAATTGGAACAAGCTCTAGTTAAAACAGAATATATGGAGGTCTCATATGAAGTTGGAACTCCTTTATCAATTATTTTAGTAAATAAAAAAAATGGTTCTCGTACTCGTTTTGATGTTGTTGGTGCTACTCAACCAGGCCTAAAAAAATATGATTATAGTATTAATCCTGATGTTGTATTTTCTGATGGTAAAGAATATAGTGCAACCATCAATGCTTTAAATAAATATCCCAATGCGATAAGTATCGTAGATGCTGGTCGTGTTAATAGAGATTTATTAGAACTATGCAAATATGTTAAATATATTGTTTGCTCTAAAGGCTTTGCTGAAACCGTAAGTGGTCTTAAAATAGATTATAATAATTCCGCATCTTTAGTAAATGTTTATAAAAAATTAAAAGATAGATATCCTAACAATGAAATAATTGTTACATTAGAAAACATGGGAGCCATGTATACTTTTAATAGTGAGATAAAAGTTATGCCAGGTATTAAAGTAACGCAAGTAGATCCCAGCTGCAGTGGTGATATTTTCCATGGTGCATTCGCTTACTGTTTAGCAAATCATTTTGACCTTGAAAAAGCAGTTACATATGCTAATATTGCTGCCGGCTTATCAGTCGCTAAAATGGGTGGTAGAACATCAATTCCTACTATAAAAGAAGTAATAAATTATTATAATCAAAAATTTAATATTAAAGCTCCAGTAGAAGAAAAGAAAGAAGAAACCGTAAAAGTTCCTACTGGTGATGAATTACCATCAATTCCTAATGCAGCAACCTTTAATATTCCTACTCCAACTTCAAATAATATAAATGAAATAGGAGCCTCTTTTTTCGGTGCTGCTCCAACTAATCAAATAAATACTCCCCAAGCTACCAACGGAGGATCAACACAAGCAGTAAACCAAGTAGGAGGAATAAATTCCAATAATGTTCAGCAGTAAATCTCCCACCATTAATCTTCATGGAGAAACTAGAGATACTGTAACATTTATAGTAAATGATTTTATTAATGATAATTATAAATTGCAAAATGAATATATAGGAATAATACATGGTTATAGTAGTACAATTTTAAAAAATAAAGTTCATGAAATATTAAAAAAGAATACCAAAGTTGACAGTTTTAAAGTAGATCTTTTTAATCCCGGCCTTACAATTGTTAAATTAAAAAAAATTAACAAGTAATGATTAAATTCATTGCTTTTTTATTTAAATTTATAACCACTAGATGTTGTAAAACTTCCCCAAATGTTGGAGAACTCAAATAAAAAAACATCAAACTGATGTTAATTTTTTATCTAGCAACTTTTTTAACTAATTTAGCCTGTACAACTAGTCTTAATTGATTATTATAACAAGTAGATAAGGTTAACATTTTATCATCTAAGCTAACACTTTCTCCAAAATTATAAATACTTCTACTAAGCATTGTATTAATAAAATTTTGATGAGATTCATCAGTACCAAAATTAGAAGTTAAGTAATACACTTCATCCGGTATAGTATATATAGAAAATATTTTCCAATATAAAGTATTTTTTTCTGTTAATAAAGTAATTGTTAGATTATCTGGATTAGTGTACCAATCTTTTTTAACAACTTTTTTTAATGTCCCAAACATTGTTGTTTTAAGACTACCATGAGCATATATAATAGTATTAGAATCTAAATTATTAATATTATTACGATAATCCATAAATACCCAACCTGCACTATTATAAGACTTATTAAAATCTCTCGTTAAATAATAGTCATTATTTGAAGCTTGTACAACCGGATAACTAACATTAGTATTATTAACTTTTAAAAATGCTACTGTATCTTTGTTTTGCTTTTTAAGACTACTAAAATTTATCTCAGATAAAGGTTTACTAAAATCATAATAACCAAAACTTGTACTTTCAACTTCTTCTGGTTCTTCTACTTCATCCATAAAATAATCTTCAGTTCCTTCTTCGTAATCGATTTTTTCTTGTTCTTTAGATTCGTCTTTTTTATCATCTAATTTTTTAGTATTTTTAACAATTAAAAATACTCCTATACTAATTATCACTACGATAACAATAATCCCTATAATAATAGGCAATTTGTGTTTTTTAAATAATTCTTTTAAATTAACTTTAGAAGTTACTTTCTTTTCTTTTGCTTTTTTCATTTTTAAAACCTCACTTAATCTGTATTATAACATTTAAATATTTGTTAAGCAATATTACTTTTGCAAACTTTCCCATATTTATCTCTAATTTGACAAAATCGTACAAATGTGATATAATTTAGTTATCAGAGATAAAAATATCACATAGAAAACTCTGATAATTGACGCGAATTTGACAAAAAGGATAAAATATGCTATAATTAAAGCGTAATTGAAATAGGGGGTTAAATTAAAATGAAAAGTTATGTATTAGATTATGTGAATGAAAATGAGTTTAAAAAACTAGAAAGAGCTTTAAAAAAATACAACATGTTAGCTTTCAAAAAGTTAAACTTTGATTATTATCCTGCCTTGCGTAATGGAAATTTTGTAGGTGAATTAGTAAGTACTAATAAAAAAGAACATACTGAAAGATATGAATTAAAATTACCTAGTGATAAAATGTTTGCCGCTGTTCATGGCGAAGTTAAATTATTTTATACTGTTTATCTAAAAGAAGGCACTATCATGTTAGAAACTATTACACCAACTGAAATATTACTTGAAGGACATATGAGTGAACTTACAACCTATAAAGGTATTATGATATCCAAAGCTAATGCTTCAAAAGATAAATTTAAAATTGATTTACTAAATATGTTACAAGGAAACAAGTAACATATTTTTTCTTGAAAGGAAGATTTAAATGAACTTAAATTATAGATTTAATAATGATTTATCTCAATTTCATATTAAAAACTCCGAGATTTTAGAGAAAAGTAATTATTATCGTCTTTTAATCTGTAATTTAAGTTTCTTTTTAACGGGGGAAAAATCTTTTGGTATAAGTAATTATAAAAGTGAAAATGGTCTTGTTAAATTAAAACTTCTTTTTAAAAATAAATCTCATATGAGCATGATTATTAATTACCAAAATATTATGATTATTTATAATAATATCAGATATATATTTAAACATAATTATATTACAAGTGGTATTGATTTAAGCTTAAAAGAAATATATTATTATAACAATATGGTCTTAGAAGAATATGCTCCTCATAAAGTTTTTTTAACCAAACAAATACATGATCGCATTTATAAATTAGAAATTCCCCTTGAATTAGATGAAACAATTAATCCTCAACTTTTAGATATCTTAACTTATTCTAGTGAAATGTCTGATTTAGAAAATTTATATTATAACTATTTTTATAAATGGCAAAAAAAAGAACCCTATAATTTTACTAAAGAGACTAATTTTATTATTTATGATATTATAGAAGATAACTATAAATTAAGAGAAGAAGAAAAGCTTAGAGAAGGAAACATTTATTTTAAAGAATATGATAAAAAAATTGGCTCAATTTTATTAAATGTAAGTTTTAAAAAGGATGAAGAGCCTCTAGTAACTATTAAAGGTTTAACTTCTAAAAGTAATATAGATTTAAACCAAGAAATAAAATTTCTTTTAAATAAAGTAGAAAAAAGTCGAAAATCTTGCTTAAGACTAATAAAATAATATAGCTTTTTGGTAGTCAAAATATCTATAATGTGTTAAAATAAGTTTGGTGGTTTATTATGCTTAATATTACAAATTTAACAGTTACAGCTTTAGATAAAACAATAATTCATGATTTAAATCTAACTATAAATGATGGTGAAATCCATATTTTAATGGGTCCTAATGGTACAGGAAAAAGTACCATCTGTAAAGTTTTACTCCATCACCCTGATTATACTATAAAAAAAGGCGATATAATATTTGATAATTCCTCCATTAAAGATCTAGATACTACTAGTATTAGTCGTAAGGGCATGTTTTTACTTAGCCAAAATCCTATAGAAGTAGAGGGCATTACAAATGCCGAAATGCTTCGTAATGCTTTATCTGAAAGATTAAATAAACGTATTGATATCTTTGAATTTAACAAAAAATTAAATGAAATTTGTGAAATAATAAATATGCCTAAATCATATGTTCATCGGGATTTAAATTTTAATATGAGTGGAGGCGAAAAAAAGAAAAATGAATTATTACATTTATTTATTTTAGAACCGAAATTTATTATTTTAGATGAAATTGATTCTGGCCTAGATATTGATGCTTTAAAAATAGTTGGGGAGTCTTTAAGAAAATATTATGATAAATATAAGCCTTCCATTTTAATAGTTACCCATCATGCTGATATTTTAAAATATTTTGATGATTATCAAGTTCATATTATGAAAGATGGAACAATCATCAAAAATGGTCCTAAATCTTTAGTAAAAGAAATTGAAACTAAAGGATTTGGGACACCTGCTATTAATGGGACTGATAAAAATGAATAAACTATTATTGGTAGAGGATAATAAAATAAAAACAGGTACTTATGAATTAGATTATCACCATGATTCCACCCTTGATCTTGATGGCGATATATCTTTATTTAGTTATGATAAAGAAAATTATAATTTAAATATTAATATGTTAGATAATGCCATTTTAAGAAGTGAATTTGTAAGTTTTATTAAAAAAGATTTAAATTTAACTATAAATATTAATAATAATAATGATTTAACATTAAATTATTTGATTATTAATAAAGGCACAAATACAGTTAAAATTACTATTAATATGCTTGGTAATGCTAGTTTAGCTAATATAAAAATTCGTGTTATTAATAAAACTTCCGCGAGTAAAGCCAATATTATTTGTGATGGTTTAATAAAAGCTAATACTGTAGATAATGAGTTAACAGAAGATTTAAAAGGCCTTATCACTAATAATGATACTATTAAAATTAGTCCTAATTTATTAGTTAAAACCAATGAAGTTATTGCTAATCATAAAGTAACAATTAGTTCTTATAATTCTAACGAATTATTTTATTTAATGAGTAAAGGGCTAAGTAAATCTTTAGCACAAGAACTTATTTTAAAAAGTTTTACTACAAGCCTTTTTAATGAAAAATATAAAGAACAAATAAAAATGGAGGTGAAAATACATGAATAGAGAAGATTTTCCACTTTTAAAAGAAGATATTATTTATTTTGACAATAGTGCAACTAGCCTAAAACCAACAAGTGTTATTGAAAAAATGAATGAGTATTATCGCGATTATCCCGCCAATGCTCATCGAGGTGACTATGACTTATCTTATCGAGTAGATAAAGAATATGAAGAAACCCGCGAGTTAGTCAAAGAATTTATAAATGCCAAATATTTAGAAGAAATAGTTTTTACGAGTGGCGCTACCGAAAGTTTAAATATGATTGTTAATGGTTTTTTTGCTAATTATTTAGAAAGTGGCGATGAAGTATTAATAACTACTAGTGAACACGCATCAAATGTTCTTCCCTGGTTTCGTCTGGTTAATAAATTAGGTATTAAAGTTAATTATATTCCTTTAGATAATAATTATTATGTAACTTTAGATAATGTGAAAAAAGCTATTACTCCTCAAACTAAAGTAATTAGTTTAGCTGGAATTACCAATGTTATTGGCGATAAAAGACCAATTAAGGAAATTGCTAAATTAGCTCATGATAATAATATTTTCATGGTCGTTGATGGTGCCCAAATGGTTCCTCACATGAAAGTAGATGTCGAAGATTTAGACCTTGATTTTCTAGCTTTTTCTGCTCATAAAATGTGTGGACCAACCGGAGTAGGTGTGTTATATGGCAAAAAAGAGTTATTAGAACACTTAGAACCAATTAACCTTGGAGGAGGTATGAATGAGTCTTTTGATAATCCAGAGGAAGTATATTTAAAGCCTCTACCTACCAGACTAGAAGCTGGTACTCAAAATATTGCCGGAGTTATTGGCCTTGGGGAAGCTATTAAATATTTAAATAATATAGGGATGGATAAAATAGGGGAACAAGAACACAAATTAAGGAAATACTTAATAGACAAATTATTGCCTATAAAACATATTGATATTATCAATATTGAAAGTGACTCCGGAATTGTTGCTTTTAATGTTAACAAAGTTTTTAGTGAAGATGTTGCCTATTATTTAAATAAATATAATATATGTGTGAGAGCCGGTAATCACTGTGCTAAAATTTTAAAATCCAGTGTTGGAGTTACCAATACAGTAAGAGTAAGTTTATATTTTTATAATACTTATGAAGAAATAGATAATTTAGTAGAATTATTAAACGATTATGAAAGAATAGTAAAAGAGATGATATAAATGGATCCAGATATTAAAAGAGCAATTATTATGGAAAACTATCAAAATCCTTTAAATCGTGAGAGGAAGGACGATAGTAGTTATACAAAAGTAAATACAAATAATTCTAGTTGTATAGATAATTTAGATATTTATATTAAATTTAATGGTGATATAATTGAAGACATTACATTTGATGGTGAAGCTTGTGCAATATCTATTTCTGCCACTTCAGTAATGATTGGTAATTTAATTGGTAAAACTAAAAAAGAAGCCTTGGATTATATTCATAATTTTTATCAAATGACTAATGGTGAAAAATATAATGAAGACTTATTAAGAGATGGTATTGCTTATAGTGAAATATATAAACAAGGTAATCGCAAAACTTGTGCTACTCTACCATTTAGAGGATTAGAAAAAGCTATTTTAGAAAGTTTAAAATAGCTTTTTTTCCTATCTTTTTCGTGATATAATAAAAATAGGTGATGTTTATGCAAAATCTAAAAGTCATATTTATGGGAACTCCTGAATTTGCTTGTCCTGTTTTAGAGTCTTTAATTAAAAATACCAATGTTATTTTAGTAGTTACTCAGCCTGATAAGCAAATAGGCAGAAAAAAAGAGTTGGTTTTTTCTCCAGTTAAAACATTAGCCTTAAAAAACAATATTAAAGTTTTTCAACCAGAAAAGATTAAAACTGATTATGAGCTATTAAAAGAAAGTAAACCTGATTTAATTGTAACATGTGCTTATGGTCAAATAGTACCCGTAGAAGTTTTAAATATTCCTCGTTTAGGTTGTATAAATGTTCATGCATCAATTCTTCCCAAATACCGGGGAGGTGCACCCATTCATCGAGCTATTATGAACGGTGAAACAAAAACTGGAGTAACTATTATGTATATGGATGAAGGTATGGATACTGGTGATATCATCAAATCTTCATCAATTCCAATAAAAAAAGAAGATACTACTGCAACAATGCATGATAAATTAAGTATTTTAGGAGCAAATCTTTTACTAGAAGTATTACCAAACATTATAGCAAGCACAGTAAAAAGGATCAAACAAAATGATAATGAAGCAACTTATGCTAAACTAATTAAAAGAGAGGATGAACATCTAGATTTTAATAAGTCAGCCGAAGAAGTTAACAATCATGTCCGAGGCCTTAATTCATGGCCTTTAGCTAATTTCCACCTAAACGGTGAGGAAATAAAAGTATTAGAAGGCTATATAGGTGAAAATACTGAAGAACATCCAGGAAAGATTATTTCTCTTAAAAAAGATGCTCTTGGTATCGCTTGCCAAGATAAAATATACTATGTAACAAAATTAAAACCCAGTGGCAAAAAAACTATGCTTGCAAAAGATTATTTAAATGGACTTAAAAAAGAAAATTTATTAGGAGTTATAGTAAAGTAGGTGTTGTAAATGAGTACTAAAAAAAGTACATCACAATTAAAAACCCAAATAAAAGAACTTAAAAAAACTTCCAAAGGGCAAGCTATTTTAAAGCTTATCTATTGGATTATCTTTTTTATAGTTATTATTGTCTTTTGTCTAATTGTCTCTCTTATTTCTCCCCAAAAAATAAATGAGAACGAAAAACAAACTCCTCCTATTGAAGAACAAATAAAAGAGGAACCAGAATATATCTTACCATCTGAAGCTTTAACTCTTGATACTTATTTAAATGCCAAAAATAAGCTAATATCTAAAGAATATAATTATAATTATGAAATAGTAATTGATAATATTAAATATATTTATAATGGCACTAAAAATGAATTAATGGACACAGGCTATAAAGAAAGTCCCACCGGTACTATAAAATATTATATTGATACCACCGGAACTTATCAAGAAACTACTACTGAAAAAACACCCATAATTAATTTATATGAAAATATAGATGTTACATACTTAAACTTAAACTTTTTAGATAATTTAATTTCTACTTTAGAATTTAAATTAAATCATACTAGTGATAATTATTTATATGAACTTAGTAAAGATAACATAAATTATCAAATAGAACTTGAAAATACTACCTATAATCTTAAATTTATTAGTATTATCGGTCCGAATTATAATTACAAATTAACCTTTAATTAGGGAGGTAAGCATGAAAAGAAATATATTTGATTTAACAAAAGAAGAATTAGAAGCCTATTTTTTAAGCATTCAAGAAAAAAAATTTAAAGCTACTCAAGTATATGAATGGTTATATCAAAAAAAAGAGTTTAACATTGCTAATTTTTCTAATATAAAAAAAGAAGTTCAAACTAAATTGGAAGAAGACTTTAATACAGATTTAATTAAAATTGAAAAAAAGCAAGAAGATAATTTAACTAAAAAATATTTATTTCGTCTTTTAGATGATAATTTTATTGAAGCAGTAGTTATGTTTCATGATTATGGAAATTCCATCTGTGTTTCTAGTCAAGTAGGGTGCAACATGGGCTGTAAATTTTGTGCTTCTGGTAAATTAAAGAAAGTTCGTAATTTAGAGGCCTATGAAATAGTAGAGCAAATTCTTGTGATAGAACAAGATCTAAATATTAGGATTAGCAGTGTTGTTATTATGGGTATTGGCGAACCATTAGATAATTATGATAATATTATTCGTTTTATAAAAATAATTAATGATGCCAAAGGACTTCAAATAGGCGCTCGCCATATTACTTTATCTACTTCTGGTTTAATCCCCAAAATATATGAATTAAGCAAATTTCCTTTACAAATAAATTTAGCCGTTTCTCTTCATGCACCTAACAATAAATTACGAAACGAACTTATGCCTGTAAACAAAGTGTACAATATTGAGGCGTTAATTAAAGCAATTAAAGATTATTTGAGTGTTACTAGTAGACGAGTTACTATAGAATATGTTATGCTAGATAATGTAAATGATAGTTTAGAAAATGCATCTGAATTAGCTAATATTTTAAAAGGATTAAATATTTATGTTAATTTAATTCCTTATAATGAAACTAATTCTGCAGATTTTAAACGTAGTAGTAAAAATAAAATTATGGCTTTTTATGATACACTTAAAAAAGCTAAAATAAACTGTACTATTAGGCGAGAATTTGGTTCTAATATAGATGCAGCCTGTGGACAGTTAAGAGGGAGTATGAATAAAATATGAAATCATTTTATCTAACTGATACTGGTCGAGTTAGAACTCATAATGAAGACAGTGTGACAATATTAAAGAATGCTAGTAATGAATATTTGATGGTTGTTTGTGATGGTATGGGTGGCCACAGAAAAGGTGAAGTAGCTTCCTCCATGGCTATCGCATCTTTAGGCACAAGATTCAATAAAATATCTTCTATTGGTTCTAAATTAGATGCGGTAAATTGGTTAAACGACAGTGTGAATGAAATAAATAAATCTATTTTAGAATATGCCGAAGCTAACCCAGATTCCACAGGAATGGGAACAACA
>CANPYU010000021.1 GCA_947588665.1 uncultured Bacilli bacterium
TTATACGGAGACATATCGCAAGATAACAGATTAACCTCTATATTAATTATATATCAATAACTTTAATAAAGCAATTTAAATTTTAAATAATTTAGTTGGTTTTTTCATTTTAAATAAAACTATACCTAATGCTCCTAATATTCCCCCAAAACTTAAACTTAATATAACTCCCGTGCTTGGATTATTAAGACTATTAACAGCTAAACTTTTTTCATCTAAAATATTAATATAACCATCACTAGCGCTTATTAAAGTCTGAGAACTAACATCACTACTTTGATCATAATAAACAAAAATATCTCGATTTGTATAAAAAGTTCCCTCTAATTTAATTTTTAATTCTTTAATATCTTCATCACTAGTAAAACTAACCATATATCCATCATCATATTTAAGATCATTTATATTTACTTCTTTTATTACTCTATCTTTATAATAAATATTTAATTTTAAATCATCAGCAGCACTTACTATTTTATTAAATTTAAATTTCAATTCATAATTACTATCTATCTTATTAGCTTTTATATCACTAATTATTAAATCATTATCTTTATTTTCTTTTAAAGTAATTAAATAATTATAAACAGCCATTATATTTTTCTCCACTGCATCATAAGTTCCCGCTGTATATTCATTCTTCCACAATCCTAAGCTTTTTAAAACTGATCTTCCAGTTAATTCTTCGGTACTATAATATATTTTATCTATCTTATTAGGATTTGTATAATAATATATAGCCATTTGAGTAGCAGTTACTAATTCATCTATTGTAATACTTTCAGTAGCTAAAGTATTATCTTTTGCTATAATAATTTGCTTATTTTCTTCAGTTTTTTCTTCTAAAACTCCTACTTTAATTAAATTTTCTATCATCTTATCTTTAGAGATATAAGGATAAGAATTATTAATAATTGCCCTTAAATTATCCTTAACTTTTTCCTCTATTACATCAGTATCATTTAAGCTAACCTTCACATAAGGAACTGCTTCTAAAATTGCTTGTTCCACATTAGCACAAAAAGCTATATCATAATCTTCTCCTATTTTCCATGGTACTGAATATTTATCTGTAAAAGCCCATATATCTGTTATTTCTGCTTCTTCTTTATTTTTTAATAAAACATAAATAGATGGTGCATATCTTTTATTATAATCTCCATTACTATCATAAAAACTATATGTATGTTGACTTCGTTCATAATAAGTATTTCTTTCTGGTAAATAATAATTCGCATTTTCTCCTGCTAAAACTTGACCAGGCATAAAATATATTCCTAGAAATAAAACTAATAAAACAAATCTTTTCATATGAACACCTCTATACTACCAGTATATCACAAAAATATGCTCTATTTATAAAATATTTCATAAATATAGTAAACTTTACATTAAAACATATAAAAAGCATTTACTATGCTTCGTAAACGCTTACCTTCTTTTTATCTCTACCTAATCTTTCAAATTTAACAACACCATTTATCTTGGCAAATAAAGTATGATCTTTTCCCATACCTACATTAGTTCCGGGATAAATCTTTGTTCCTCTTTGACGATATAGAATAGAACCTGCACTAACACACTCTCCATCACTTGCTTTAGCCCCTAATCTGCGTCCTCTTGAATCTCTCCCATTTTGAGTTGATCCTTGAGCCTTAACATGTGCAAATAACTGGATATTTAGCTTCATAAAATTCATGGTCTTTCCTCCTCTATTTTAATATTTTTTTTATAAGTTAATGCTAATTCTTTTAGCATTGCTATCATATTTTCTATTATTAATAAACAATCTTTATTATTACCAATAATATTAATTACTAAATTGTCTTTCTCTTCATAAGTTAAAAACTTATTATCAATTCTTAAAGCGGCATTAATACTTGTAATAACTATACTAGAAACACTTGCACAAACAATATCTTTCCCATAATCTGCATATTCTGCATGACCAGTAATAATAATTTTATCTTTATTAATATTTACTTTAATCATAATTAACTAATTTTTTTAACAACTAACTTAGTATATGGTTGTCTATGACCCTGAGTTTTACGATATTTCTTCTTAGGTCGATATTTAAATACTTTAATTTTCTTTTGTTTACCATGTTTTTCCACTAAACAAACAACTTTAGCTCCTTCAACATAAGGTGTACCAATCTTATCACCAACTGCTAAAACATTAGTAAATGTTACTTCTTCTCCGGCTTCATTTGGTAACTTTTCTACATATATTATATCATTTTCTTCTACATAATATTGTTTTCCACCAGTTTCAAATATTGCTTTCATATTCATTCCTCCTTCTCTTTAAGACGCACCATAATGGTAATAATTACTTATTTTAAAGACCATTTCTGTGTGGTTTTTTACGAATATAAAATACTTCGCGTCTATAATTCTAGCAAAAAATATCTTCTTTGTCAAACCCTTTTAACGACTTAATCCCTTATTTTCTTTATTTTCTCTAAATAAAGGAGCAAATTCATCTCTATAATGCGCAATCGTTGCCATATCCCCTTTATTATATAAATTAACTAATACTTTAAACTTACTATCTAAATCCATTTCCTCCAAATATAAAATACGATAAGCTAAATTTATTTTTTTTATTAAATATTCTAACTCTACCTTTTGTTTTAAATCATTACTCTTATTAATTATATTTTCTAAATAATTAACTAAATAATTTAAAAACTCCAAATCATTAATACTAATAATAATATTAAATAATTCTTCATTATCATCTATACTATTAATAATATTAATTATTTTCTGATATTCTTTTTTTCTCATCATATATTCAAGAATCTTCTCTAATAAATCATGTCTTTGCTCTTTAGCAAGATTAGAAAATTTAAAATCTTTTAAGTTATATATATATTTTACAACATTATCCATATTAAGAATTAAATCTTTAGTAATTAAGCTATAAACAATAGTCTCTATATTAGCCCCTTTAACTTCCATCATAAAATTAACAATATATGCTGAACTATTAGTATCTAAAATACTATCCTGTAACTTTTTAATTAATTCTTTTTTTAAATTTTTATCTATTATTTCTTCGTCTTTAAAATCCGCGATAACTTTACCTACTTTCCATATATCAAACCCATCAACATTTTCATCTTTAATTACTTCATCTACTAAACTAACCGGATTAATCACTCCTTTAGCAATAAATGTTTTAAGCATTTCTTCATCATGAATAATCTTTTCTAAATATTCTGTCATACTAACCTCGTTTCTATAAATAATTATTATAAAATTATCTTTAATAATTGTCAAACTTTTTAGATAATATTTTTTTCTCTGAATATACATACCCATCTTTTTTAAAATAATGGTAAGTATCTTTTTTAAGTAAATTTAAATTAATATTTTTATTATATTTAATTTTATTATAAGGAATATTATTAATAAATCTTTCTAATAAAAACTTTAAATGCCTAAACTTAAAATCTTTATATTCTTGATATATTTTAAATATTAAAAAACTAAATATTAAATAATTATTTAAACTATTTACCCCATTAAAAAACATAAAGATAATTAAACAAACTAAGCTTACTATAAAACACCCTTTAAAAGCATATTTAAAAGGTAAAAATATTTCCACTAAACTATTTAATATATGATAACCATCTAAAGGAATAATAGGCAGTAAATTAAATAATATAATCGTTTTATTATAATTATTAAATAATAAATAAGTATTATAATTAATTAAATTATTTTTAAAAAAACTATAAAAAACTATGCCTAAAAGAATCTGCATAATAACTCCAAACGATGCAATTAAAAGTTCATGTTTTATTTTAGTATTAACTTTTTTATCTACTAAAGTAACTCCCCCCATCGGGTATATTTCTACTTTAATTATTTGATATTTAAGTAATTTAATAATTAATATATGGCCTACTTCATGAACTATAACAATTAAATAAATTAAAATTATATTTTTAATTAAACCCGTAAATAAAAAAGTTAAAATTAAAAAATAAGTAGCAATATTAATTTTAAACTTCTTTAAAATACTCATCATAACTTAAATATTGATCATCTTTATTAAAAGTCAAATAAATATTATCATCACCTGCTACTCCTAAAACAGATGCTGCTTCTACATAATCATAAATTTTAGCACTAACGTCTATTAGCCCAGAATACCAAATATCCACCCCATCGTTTCCCTGAATTATCACTGTTGTACCTAAATCATCTTTTTCTCCATTAAAAACTACTATCCCACTAGTAATCACGTTTATCGCTTCTCCTTTAGTTACACCTACTTTAAAACTATTATCTACTGCCTCAATATTACTAAAATTTAAACTATTAGTAGAAACAGCAGTATCACTAGTATTTTTATTTATAATATCAACTTCTCCAAATAAATCATGATAAATATTATTTATTTTAGTGAAACTAAGAGTATTTTCTAAAACATATTTTTTATATAATCTTTTATTTTCCGGCTTAATATTTGTATATATAATACTTACCAAAACTAAAATAATTGTAATTAAAGTTCTAGTAATTAAATTTTTAAAATATTTAAACTTACTTGATAATTCTTTTTTCTGCCCTTTATTATAATCAACATAGCTAGCTCTTTTTAATTTATTCTTTTTTATAATATCATTAACATCCATATTATCACCTAGCTAATTTTATGTTTTACCCCCAAAGATTATAACAAAGAATATAAAAGATAAAATTAACTAAAAAAGCTTGTAACATAAATAAAGAAATATAACTTAAAGAATAACCATTAATAAGTCCTATAATTAATAAATAACTAATATATACAAATAATAAAGCTAAAATATAACTTCTAAAATTTTTCTTTTTAAAACCTATATTTTTAATTATTAAAAAGATAATACTTAAAATAATTGTATTTAAAAAATAAGTATTTAATATTAATAAATCTAAAACTAAAGTAATAATAATTAAATTAAAAAATTTATTTTTAGGTAAAATTACTAAATTTAATAAAATAAAATAAGTTTTATAAGGACTAATCAAACTTAAAATAAAATCTAATATTAAAAGAATCATGATATAACTCCTACATAACTAATATTATTAAAATTAACACTGGTATTTACTTCGATAATATATTCTAATTCTAAATTATCTTTTTTAATTTCTTTAACACTTCCAATTAATAAACCTTCTTTAATATCTGTTAAACCCGAAGTATAAACCTTATCCCCCACTTTAAATTCTTTTCCTAATTTAATATTCTTAATAATAATCTTATTATCTTCACTTGTTAAAATACCGTATGAATCATTTATTTTAACTGATAAACTAGTCTTTTTATTAGTAAGTAAATTAACTTCACTAAAATTATTTTTAACAGCACTTACTACTCCAATAACTCCTAAATCATTAACCACAACATCCCCTTTATTAATATTATCTTTTTTACCTTTATTAATGGTTACAACATCAAAAAAATCATAAATATCTCTTTTAATTATTTTACTATAAGTAATATTATAATTATCATAAGGTATATTAAATAATTTCTGTAATTTATTATATTCATTTTCATAATAACTATCTTTAACTGAATCTAATTTAGGAATATTAAAACTTAAAAGAGCTAAACTATCTTTACATAAAAACAAAAGATAAATAACTATTAAAGCTATATAAAAAATATTCTTTTTTTGCATTTAAAACACCTAATATTATTATTGCCTTAATCTAATTTAGATATTCTCTAAATACTTGTAATAAAGAATTATTAATACTTTCATAATAAGAAGAATTACTAGTTTTAATTAACATTTCATAAGACTTAAGAGTATTAATTAATTTACTATTAACTTTTAATTCTCCTTTAGTAAAATTAACTCCTTTATCTTGAAAATAACTACTCATTAAAAGAACACTTTCTTCTTCTGTGTAAACTCCAATTAATACTTTATATATTCCCTTATCATCATATACTATAGCCCCCTCATAAGTTTCGCTTTTATTTTGAGCCTCTTCTAAATTATTATAAGTACCAATTGCTAAATAAGTTACTCTAGAATCTATCGCTTTTGTAATAATTGTCGGATCAAACTTAGTATTAATAAATATCGCAACTCCTATTCCTAAAATAAGAGCAAAAAGAAAAATTTTCACATTCTGTTTCATCTAATCACCAAACTTATAATACCACAGCCATATTAAAATTCTTGTCGAATTAAGCAAAAAAGATAAAAGTAATAATAAAGGCTGCAATTATCCCCATTAAATCGGCAAATAAACCTACTGGAAGTGAATATCTCGTTTTAGTCACTTTAATACTCCCATAATATAAAGCTAAAACATATATTGTTGTATCGGTGCATCCCTGTAAAGTAGATGCAAGTCTCCCAATAAAACTATCTGGACCAAAATTAATAAAAATATCATTCATAATAGCCATTGATGCCGTTCCAGAAATAGGTCTTAAAAGTGCCATAGGTAAAATATCCATTGGAATATTAATTAAATTAAATAAAGGTTTTGCAAAACTTAAAGCCTCTTCTAAAAAATTACTTTCTAAAAAAAGATTAACTGCAAAAACCATTGCCATAATTGTCGGAGTAATATGAAAAACCATAATTAATCCTTCTTTAGCCCCTTCTAAAAAAGTATCATAAACATTTACTTTCTTTTTAACCCCATATAAAATAATCATTAAGACAAAAAGAGGAATAATTATCTTTGAAATAGTATTCATCTATTTTTCCTCCTAATCATATAATCTAAAAATAAACCAGCTAAACTAGATACAGAAGTAGCTAAAATACTTGTAATAATTATTTCAGTAGGTGCCCGAGACCCACTCATCACTCGAAGAGCAATCACTGTCGTTGGTATTAAAGTAACTCCCCCAGTATTTAAAACCAAAAAAGTGATCATCGCCTCAGTTGCCGTATCTTTTTTAGGATTGTCTTTTTCTAATTCTTCCATTGCTTTTAACCCAAAAGGAGTAGCAGCACTCCCTAAACCTAACATATTAGCTCCAATATTAGAAGCAATATACCCTAAAGCTTTATGATCTTTAGGTAAACTCGGAAATAATTTTCTTAAAATAGGATTTAAAATTCTTGCAAAAACATTTAATAAACCTGATACTTCAGCAATTTTCATTATTCCTGTCCAAAGAATCATTAAAGGCATCATTTCTAATATAAGATTTAAACCCGTTGTCGCATGTGTTAAAATTCCATTATTAATAGTATCGACATGTCCTGTAATTAAAGAATAGATAATCGCGATAAATATTAAAGAAGCCCAAATAATATTTACCATGACTTAAACCACCCCACAATTCTTTGCCATAAAGTTTTTTTAACCTCCTGTTGAGGTACAACCTTAAGAGCATAAATACTTTGGGTATGTAAAACTGTATCTTTAAGCTTTACTTTAACTTCCCCAATCTTAATATTATCTGTAATATTCATATCTTTATAAATATTGTACTCAACTGCTAAATCTTTTTCTTCATTCTTTGTTACTAAAGCATAATAATCATCTTTAATATAAAATTTAATATTTTTATAATATTTATCATCTACTGTAAAATTCTTTTTATCAAGTACTTTAACAGCCTTATATTTATTAAAATAAGTCTCATATAAACTTCGATGATCAATAAAATCATCTGGATCATTTAAAGTAACTATAACTAACTCCATATTATTTTTTTTAGCTGTCGTAACTAAAGTTCTTCGCGCCTTCTCAGTAAATCCTGTTTTTCCTCCTGTAGTATATTTATACATTTTAAATAATTTATTTTTACCTTCCCAACTATAATGTTTAAGATTACTTTCCGTTTTATAATAAGTTGTCCCAAATATTTTTCGAAACATTTCATTTTCCATTGCCACTTTAGTAAGTATTGCCATATCATACGCCGTAGAAGTATTACCTACTCCCTCATTATCAAGACCATGAGGGTTAACAAAATTAGTATTTTTCATTCCAATAATTTGGGCATACTCATTCATTAAATACACAAACCCTTCCACTGATCCCCCAACTGCCTCGGCAATTGTAACCGCGGCATCATTTCCACTTCGAAGCATTAACCCATAAAGTAAATCCTCTAATCTCATCTTTTCTCCAACAGTTAAATAAATACTTGAGCCATAAGTTTTTAAAATACTATCTGAAACTGTAACCTCTTTATCTAAATCTCCATAAGTTATCGCAACAAGCGAAGTCATAATTTTAGTAATAGATGCAATTAAATGTTCATCATGACTTTTAATATCATAAAGCACTCTTCCACTATTTAAATCCATAACTATTGCATTTCTAGCACTAACCCCAAAAACATTTACTGGTAATAAAAAAAGACATATCATTAGTAAGATTTTTTTCATCTAACCCACCTACTTAAATGTATGTCTAACTTAAAATACTATTCTAATTCTTTAATATTTAACTTTCTAATCCTTTTTAAAGCCTGTTGATAATCCAAATTATCCTCTATTTTTTCTTCTTCACACAAATTAATTAAAAAAGGATAAAAAGCTTTTAAAATATTATTTCTTAAATTATCTAACTCTAAGCTTCTTTTAGCAACATCTTTTACTAAAATATTCTGTTCTTTCAAAGATTGCAAATAATTTTCCTTTGCTTGATCTTTTATAATTTTCCTTTCTTGAATTAATAAAGTCTGTTCTTTAATTTCTCTTTCCTTTAAATTTCTCTTATCCTGATACTTTTGAAATAAAATTTTTTTTATTTTTTCCGTAACTCCTAATTCTATTATATTTAATAACCCTAAACCAAAATATAACTCTAAATTAGACCATAAATTAAAAAATATAAATAAAGAACCCAAAGATAATAATCCAAATATTATTCTAAAACATTTAATACTTTCTTTTGTTTGTTCTTCTAAATAATATTGAGCTAAATTTTCTAACAATTCCTGCTCTTTTTTATATTGATCAAGCATCTCAATAAAATAATCTTGGCTATTATTAACTTTTAAATTAACTTCTTTTAGCTTTTCTTTTAAAACATTTAATTCTTCTTCTTTAATATTTAATAGTTTAAAATAATTCATAATTCACCCCTCACATTTGTTTTAATATTCTAACATAAACTATTATTACTTACAAGTATCTAAGAACAAAAAGCAAAATTCACTTTGATAAGCTTCCCAACTTATCTTTCCTGCTTCATTGGATTTTACTCCTCCACAGGCCATATTTCCGACAGTCGCTGCCGTAATGTAAATATTTTGTAAAACTTTAATAGAGATCCATATAAATGTTCTAGATGTAATTAAAATCAAGAATAGAATCTTGCATTTTGATGTGTCATAATATTGGTACATACTCTGCTCGCATAAGATATGTGTTTTTATTACTAGTATGACTTTCCTATTAGATAAAAAAAAACAGATTTATCATCTGTTATCATAATTATAAATACCATGAATTTTTTCTAATGTTTCTTCATCGGGCTGTTCTACCTGCCATTTGCTATCCACTTTCACTGTTTTAAAAACAATATTGTAACTAGTAGTATCTTTTGTTTCCTTCATTTTATCTAACTTATATTCTAAATATTTATCTGAGTCATAAACACCATTATTTAAAAATTCTTCTTCATTATTATTTAAATAATCTTGAGCTTCTTTCTCCACTTTATGTAAATCATAAACTGTTATCTTAACCGTTACACTTGCACTATCTCCATCATAAGATTCATTTTCAATCGTATAACTTATATTCCTATATTGTCTTTTTAAAACTTCCTTATACATATCTTTTTCTTTATCATTCAAATCTTCATTATCTACTAGTTTATCAATATCTTTTAAAACATTCTCAGATAGCCCCTTATAATCATTAAGATATTTTTCTACCGCATCAGCCGCGCGATCATTACTACAAGAACAACCAACAACTAGAAACAAACTCACAATAAATATAATTAACTTTTTCATTTTCACCATTTCCTCTAATCTTATTATGAAACGTATTTTTTTAAATATACAAAAAATGTTTTAAATCTCATAAATTTGTAGTATAATGTAATTGGTGATTATATGGAAACATGGTTACAATATTTAATAATAGGTATCATTCTTATCATCGCATGCTTAATAGTCTTAAAGCTATCAAAAAGAGATTTTCGCGTTGAAGCCAATAAATTAATTGGTTACTTAGGTGGCAAAGATAACATTGTTAGTGCCGAATGTAATATGAGTAGATTTAAAGTTATTCTAAAAGACATATCTTTAGTTAATAAAGATGCCATTGAAAAACTAGGAGCAAAAGGGATCGTGGAAATAGATAATCAATTAAAAATTATCTTTGGTAAAGATGCCCATCAACTAAAAAAATATATCGATGATATAATCTAATACTTCTAAGAAGTATTTTTTTTTACTTAAAAAAACCTCTAATACATGATTAAAGGTCGATAAATCTCTTCATCTTTTATATATAAAGCCACCCTATTTCCCAAATATTTCATCAATAAATAATTATTATCTTTCACCAAATTAATTTTATTTCCATTTTTAACTTTAAAATATTCATCTTTTTTAAGATTATAAACTCCCACATTTTCTAAAACATCAAAAACATCTAATATCTTAAAGCTATTATTTTTTATATCATCAATATTATTAGCATCTTCTAATTTAAACTTTCCCTGTTTTATTCGCACTAAACTCTCCATTACACCTATAGTACCAAGTTTTATACATATATCTCTAATTAAACTTCTTATATATGTTCCTTTAGATACATGAGCCCTAAATTTAATAATATCATTTTTATAATCTAATAATTCTAAACTGTATATTTGAGCATCTTTAACAGGCATAACTACATCTTCATTATTTCTAGCATATTCATAAAGTTTTTTCCCTTTTACTTTAATCGCTGAATACTTTGGAACTTCCATTTTATATTTACCTATAAAAGAAGAAAAAACTTTTAATATACTTTCTTTTGTTACTTTAAAATCTTTTTTTTCTTCAACAATTCCAGTTCTATCTAAAGTATCAGTTTGAATACCTAATCTAATCTCGGCAATATATTCTTTATCCCAACAAGTAAGCGTATCCACCAGTTTAGTATATTTTCCAAAAAGAACAAGCATTACCCCAGTTGCCATAGGATCAAGGGTCCCCGTATGGCCAACTTTTTTTATTCCTAAATTCCTACTAATAATATTTACTACATCTCTTGAAGTATAATTAACAGGTTTATTTACTAATATTATCCCATTAGTCTTTTTCATGAATTTCTTTAATAATACTTTCTATTCTATTTGCATATTCAATTGAGGTATCATAAACAAAAACAAGTTCTGGAGTATGCCGAAGATTTAATTTTTGAGCTAATTTTCCTCTTATAAATGGAGATGCTTCATTAACTTCTTTAGTTATTTTAGCAACTTCTAAATTACTTAAAGAAGTAAAATAAACTTTAGCATAACTTAAATCTTTAGATACCCGAGCATCAGTAATTGTAATTGTTTTTAAAAGTTCATCTCGTGCTTCTGAAAATAATATTTCACTTATAGCTTCTTTAATATCACTAGCTATCTTTGATACTTTATAACTAGACATTTTTTACCTCAACCATTTCATAACATTCAATTATATCTTTTTCTTTAATATCAGCAAAATTTTCTAAAGTTATTCCGCATTCATAACCTTTTTTAACTTCTTTAACACTGTCTTTTTCTCTTTGAATTGAGGCAATTTTTCCGTCATAAACTATAACTCCATCCCTAATAACTCTAGCTTGAGCATTATTCTTAATAACTCCATCTAAAACATAAGAACCAGCAATA
>CANPYU010000022.1 GCA_947588665.1 uncultured Bacilli bacterium
GCCCAACTGGCCCAACATCTGGATTAGCAGCTTATGGAGGATTATATAATTCTGCCACTCAAAGTATCAGTACAACAGGTGGAGGAACAGGAGACCAAATTACTCTTAATACACCAATGGAAGAAGCAAACGTAACTAATGCATCAAACGAGTTAACTGTAAGTGAAGCAGGAACATATGAAATAACTTATACCGTTATTTTATCACCTACCACAACTGGTGGGACAATAGAAGTTTACGCTCGTGGTAATGAAACTGAAATAGAAGCCAGCAATGTTACTTATGATGTATCAACTGGAACAACTGGTGTTTTCACTAATTCAGTTATAGTACCTTTAACAGCAAACGAAAGAGTAGATTTAGCTGTTGAAACAACCGGTGCCGATAATATTTCTATTTCAACTGCATCTCTAACCGTTAAAAAACTTGATGCTGGGGAAGCTATATAGCAAAAAAAGGCTTTTAAAGCCTTTTTTAAATGTCTAAACTTCCACCAAAGCTTGAACTTCCTTTAACTTTTCCCAAATTTTTACCATCGCGTAAGTATCAAGTTCGCAATATTTAAGAAGTCTTTCTCTAACTATTTCTTGTTCTTTTCTTGTTAAATTCCCTAAATTATGATAAGCATCCATAGCTTCACTCCCATTATGAATTAAATCTAAGTTATGATAATTTAAACTCTCATCATTAGGAAACAAAGCTGGTAAAACATATTTAATCGAATATGAACCTTCCATTTCTTTAACATAATAATTTCTATTTATAAAAGGTGTCATTAAATCTTTAATATTATCATGAATATTCATTAAATGTTCTTTTAAATCTGAAAATTCTAGAGCTAAATTTTTAATTACATTTTTTTCAAAACTCATATTATAAGCAAGAACACAAACATCTTTGGGAATATCTTTTACTAATCTTTTTGCTAAAGCCCTTCTAGGATCAATATTTGCATCTGCTAAAAACTCTTTATGTTTTAAAATATCATTTTCTTTTTCTATATAATGTAATGAATATTGAAAAGGAATTTGCATATAAGGTTTTATTCCTTTATATTCTGGTATTGCTTGTTGAAAAGTTTCAAAATCTAAAAAATATAGAGGATAAGATAAAGTATTTAAAAATTTTTTTATTTCTCTAACTTCTATTTTAGGCTTTTTATTATTTAAAGTAAAATCAATTTGTTCTTTAAATTTATTATCAATATTTTCTTTTAATAAATCCTGATAACTATAACTCCCTTTATGATATAACTCCAATTTCTTTTTTATATTCATTCTTCTAATATCAAAAACATTATTAACCGGTAAATGTCTTGAACAATATTTAAAAAAAGGGCAATCATAAGGTTTAAAACAATAATAATCAAGATCTCTAATTGGTTCATTAGTTAACTTCATATCTTTATTTATGCTATTAATATTTTCTTTTACTATATCTAATCTATTTAAAGCAAATTCTGTAATATCTTCTATTTTAAATAGTTTATCAAGTTCTAATTTTTCTCCTCTAATATAATCACTATTTAAATAAACTAAAGAAGCCTTTTTAATTTTATAACCCAAATTATATAATACATAAACTTGATAAGCTAAATCTTCATAATAAATATCTTTTAATGCCGTTGAGCTTTTAACTTCATATACCTCAAAATTATCCCCATCTTTTTTTAAAATATCAACACTACAAAAGTTATTTTGATAAACAAAAGATGCTTCGGTAATAATCACATTATCTTCCTGTAATAATTTATTAGTATCTTCTATCATTTTATTTAAATTAGTATTAAACTCTATATCTTTAGAACCTTTAAATAAATCTTTAGCAACTATTCCCACCATAGTACCATTATCTAAAACACTTTCATTTTTTACTTCTTCTTTTACTTCTAGCTTATTTTTATCTAGCCATAATATTTTATGACATTGAATTCCTAAACAATATTTAGATTTTGATAAATTCATATATATCCCTCTAATTAATGATAGCATTTTTTCGTTCAAAATTCAATTTAAAATATTTACCAAATCCTAGTTCTAGTATTATTAAGCTAAAGATATAATTTACTAGAGAGGATGAATAAATTGAATAAATATAAAGTTTGCGTCTATGCGATATGTAAAAATGAAAGTAAATTTATCAAAAGATGGGTAAAATCCATGAGTGAAGCTGATGCCATTTATGTTTTAGATACAGGTTCCACTGATAACAGTGTGGATCTTTTAAAAGAGTTAGGGGTTCATGTTACTAAGAAAATTATATCCCCTTGGCGTTTTGATGAAGCCCGAAATGCTTCCTTAGATTTAGTGCCGAGTGATACCGATATATGTGTTTGTACTGATATCGACGAAGAGTTTACACCTGGCTGGCGTGCACTTTTTGAGCATACTTGGGAAAAGGGTGCCGATAAATTAAAATACAATTATAATTGGAGCTTTGATGAACTAGGTAATCCCGCGACTACTTATTATATTGGAAAAGTTCATAAAAGAAACGGCTATAAATGGACACATCCAGTTCATGAAGTTTTAAATTCTTTGCCTAACGAAAGAGAACTAATCGCGGAAGGAGTAACTTTAAATCATTATCCTGATAGAGAAAAATCCCGTAGTAGTTATCTTCCATTACTTGAATTAAGTGTTAAAGAAGACCCCTTAGATGATCGTAATATGCACTATTTAGGAAGAGAATATATGTATTATGGTCGTTATCAAGAATCTATTGATACTTTAATTAAACATTTAAATCTTCCCCGTGCTACTTGGAATGCCGAAAGATGTGCTTCCATGCGTTTTATTGCCCGTGATTATATTAATTTAGGCCGAAGAAAAGAAGCTATCATGTGGTTAAAAGAAGCTATCAAAGAAGCACCATATTTAAGAGAAAGTTATGTTGAACTAGCCCAAATATATACTGATGATAAATTATTTGAAGAAGCCTATAATTTATTAGAACAAGCTTTTTTAATTAAAAATAAACCCGCAATTTATATAAATGAAGCTTTTGCTTGGAATGAATATATCTATGAACTAATGGCTATAGTAACTTATAATTTAGGAAGATATCCTGAGAGTCTTCAATATATTAATAAAGCAATAAACTTAAATCCTAAGGAAGAACGTTTAAAAAATAATAAAGAAATTATTAATAAAGCTTTAAACGGTTAAATAAAAAATATTAATGATAACTAAAAAAAGTATTTATTTTATAATAAAAATATTGTAAAATTAATAAGTAAGGAGAAATGCTATGCACTGCGAAAAATGTGGAACTAAAAATGAAGAAGATTCTAAATTTTGCTATAAATGTGGTCATAAACTAGAAAATAACACTACCAAATTATCAAATAAATTTAAAAATATTCCTCAACAAAAGAAAATTATTATGGGACTAGTATTAATTCTAGTAATTATATCTTTTATTATTTTAGGCTTTCTTTTAAGTAATCCTGTAAAAAAAGTAGAAGATAGTCTTGATCATTTTTATAACAACTATAAAGAAAATGATATTAGAGAATTACTTACTATTGCTAAAATTTTAAAAAATAATAAAACTGATGAAAAAACTCTTAATAATATTAAAGAAGCCGCAAGTAAATCTATAAATAATTGGATTAAAAACTTTAATAAAGAATATCAAAATAGAGATTCTTTAGATAATGCTTATAATAAACTAACTAGTTCTTTAAAGAGTATTTATAATTATTATAATGGGTTAGAATACATTTTGTCAGATGAATTATATAAAGAATATATTAAAGAATTAGACGATCTTTATCACTCTAAAATAAATTATTTTTATGGTAAAGACTATGAAGGAGACAATGATTATCAAACTTATTACTATTATCAAAAAGTTCTTGAAGAAGACTGCTATTATAAAAAAGTAATCAAATTTATAAATAATTATATAGATGATGAATTAAATAAAGTATTAAATGAAGCTCAAAATAAAATAAAAGATCAAGATGCATCCAATAATAAAGAAATGTTAAATGCTCTAATTGAAGAATTAAAATATCTAAAAGAAAATAAAACTAGTAATAATATTGATTTAAGTACCAATAAAGAGTATCAAGATTTGTATACTAAAGTTTTAAAAGATATTGTCTCTTACATGGAAAAAATAATCACGGAAAATGATAATAATGAAGATAATATTACTAAAATAGATGAAATCTTAAAAATCATCAATGATGAAGATAATGACCAATATAAAAAATTATTAGAATTAAAAGATTCAGAAACCGAAAAGGAACCAGAAAAGCTCGTAGAATTAAGCACTATATTATATGACAGTAATGTTACAATGACTTCAAAAGAAAGAGAAATAAAAAGCAAAGTATATCAAAGTGTCCTTTATTTTAAAACGACTACTAATAAAAGTAAAATAATTTATGATTTAAATAAAAAATATAAAAAGTTTACAACTAGTATTATTCCAGAAATAGAACTAGATAGTAATTTTAAAGGAACAATTATTATTTATGGTGATGATAAAGAATTATATCGCAGCCAAGATATAACTAAAGATTATCAAAATGAACCTATAAACCTAGATGTTACAAACATAAAAGAATTAAAAATAGAACTAGAAATAACTAGTAAGAGTCTAAATGACGACTCGCGTATTTATTTAGTTGAGCCATATTTATATAGATAGTTAGGAGTGTGAGTAAAAATGGCTGAAAAAGAAAAAACAGTAAAAAAAGAAGAAAAAGAAGAGGTAAAGGTTGAAAAAAAGTTTTGTACCAAATGTGGAAAAGAACTTAACGAGGATGAAACATGTTCCTGCATGACTGATGCCAAAGAGGAAATCATCAGTGTTAACAAAGAAGCCATGAAAAGTTATGGCAAAAAGTTTGTTGATACTATTATTGGAATGTTTAAAAATCCTAAAACAACTATTGAACAAGAAGTTGAAGCAAAAGATACTACTAGTAATGTAATTATGCTACTAGCTATTGCCATTACTTTTGGTTTATATGTTATTGGTATGTGCCAGACTGCATTTAGTTCTTTAGGCAGTGTAAGTAATATTATTGATATTCCTTATTTTAAAATATTTTTATATGGAGTTATAATTTATTTTATCTTATCCTTTGTCCCAATTTTAGCCGCTTTCATTTTAGCAAGAATTATTGGCAATCAAAAATTTGATTTTAGAAAATCCATAAGTTTATATAGTACTAGTATGACTCCAATGATTATATCTAATCTTATCATGGCTGTATTATATTATTTAAATATCTTAACTCTAATTGGAGCTATCATTGGTATTATTATAGGCATCTTATGTTTCTTCCATTATATTTTAGGATATTTAGATTATGTCTCAGTGCATAAAGATAAAAAAGCTTACCTATTAACAGGTTTAGTAAGTCTATGGGTAATAATTGATCTAATTGTTATAGTTATTCTAATTGCTAATGTAGGCGCTGATATATCTAAAGAATATAATCTAAATGATTACAACAATAACTCTAATAATATTTTTAATTGGGATTAATAAACTAAAAATAAAGTGCTTAAAAGGGCACTTTTTTCTTGCTTGACACCTATACATTTGTTTGCTATAATGAAATTAGAATAAACAGGGCTAAAAATAATCTTTAGGAGGTTTTGTGATGACTGATAAAAAAATTATTAGTATTAAAGTTTATAATATTAGAGAAAAAGAAGTAGTTTTAGATAGTGACTTAGCTAACGCGTACAATTATGAAACAAAATATTTAAATAGACAAGTCGAAAGAAATAAAGACAAGTTTTTAAATAGTTCCTATTTTAGATTAACCAATGAAGAATATGAACACTTGAGGTGCCAAAATGTCACCTCAAGTTTAACAAATTATGGCGGAAGAAGATATCTACCATACGTCTTCACTAAAGAGGGAATAGAAGTATTAAATACTATTTTAAAAACCCAAAATAAAGAAATAATAACTAAAAATATTTTAAAAAAATTTATTTCAGAAGATAATAATATTTCTTTAATAAAGCCCATAAATTCCGAGAAAATCACTAATTTAATATATGAAGTCCGTGGTGTTCAAGTAATGCTTGATATTGATTTAGCTCGATTATTTTCTTATGTTCAAGGAACCAAAGCCTTAAATCAAGCTGTAAAAAGAAACAAAGATAGATTTCCCGAAGATTTTTATTTTCAACTTACTGCTGAAGAATTAACAAACTTGAGGTCACAATCTGTGACCTCAAGTTTAACAAAATATGGAGGAAGGCGTTACTTACCATATGCTTTTACAGAACAAGGTGTGGCTATGCTAGCAACAATTTTAAAAACAAATGAAGCAACCAAAGTTAGCATAAGTATTATGCGTGCTTTTGTAAAAATGCGCCATTTTATCATGGATAATAAAGTTATTTATCAAAGTTTAAATAATATAAATAATAAACTTAATGAGCACGATACTAAAATAAACGAATTATTCCTCAAATTTAAATCCAAAGAAGAAATAAATACTATCTTTTTTGAAGGGGAGATTTATGATGCTTATTCTAAACTTGTAGATATTATGAATAAAGCCCAAGAAGAATTAATAATAATTGATAATTATGCTGATAAAACAGTTTTAGATATGATAAAGAATATAAAAATAAAAGTATTATTAATAACTAGGGGAAGCTTATTAACGAATATTGATATAAGTAAGTATCAAGAACAATATCATAATTTAGAAATAATATATAATGATAGTTTTCATGATAGATATTTGATATTAGATAGTAAGATTATATACCACTGTGGAGCTTCTTTAAATAAAGCCGGAAGAAGAACTTTTTCAATTAATAAATTAGAAGATATAAAGGTTAAAGATATGTTAATTCAAGAAGTAAATAAAATAAGAGAAATATAATTTAAGGCCTTCCATAAATCATTTTATTATAATCATAAAATATCCCAACTTTAATAGGATTAAAAGCTAGTATCGCATTTAGAGCAATTACTAAAATAAAACCAATAATTGCTAATTTTTCCAATTTAGGATTATAATTTTGCTCTAAAAGTTTATAATTAAGAATTTGACTTATACTTATTGCTATTAAAAATATTATAAATGTAATTATTATATTATCATTAGTTTTTAAAATAAGATAAAAAACTGGAATAAATACAAGCATTACCAAAACTGCACAAAAACATCCTGAAATGAATCCTGCCCATAAAGTATTTTTTTTATCTTTAAGTAAAAGTTTTTCTATTATAGCCCAAATAAGAAAAGAACCAATAATAATTTTATTATGTTCCCAAATACTTTCATTAACCGGAAAAAATAAGGCCGTAAAATTATTTGGAAACCACACATAAATAAAATGTAATAAACTACTAAACAAAAATATTCCCAATACACTTATAATTTTCCATTTTTTAATTGTCATAAAAAATCACCTACTATATTATAGGCGAATTAAAAAATAATATGAAAAAAATACCATTTGGAGGTATTACTTTTCCATAGTTCTTGCTTCTCTAGCACTGATTCTTACTTTATTTCCATTAATAGACTTTTTTTGAATATTAGGTTTTTGTTTTGTTTTAGTTGCATTTAAAGCATGACTTCTTTTATTCCCAGATAAAGGTTTCTTTGTTGTAACTTTCTTAGCCATTTTGCCACCTCCAAATTTCTTTTACTTCTAAAATTTTACTATAATATATTCTAAAAGTCAATTTATTTATGATCTTTTGGCATATTTCTCGTCATAATACATACAATTTTTTTAGGAGATGATTAAATGAACTGTAAAATACCTTTTACTAAAGATATAGATTTTGAAAAAAAACTATATGAAATAACCAGTATAAGTCTTGAACATGAAATTAAAGTTGAAGAAAACACTTTAAAAGGTAATTTTATTATATCTGGTGATTTTAAAAGTCATGAAGTAAGTGTTAATAAAGAACCTTTCTCTTATATCTTACCATTTGAAATAGCTCTTACGGAGAACATAGATGAAAAAACTATTGAATTTATGATCGAAGATTTTACTTATGAAGTAATTAAAAATAGTATTTTAAGAGTTAATATTGATTTTAACGTTATTGCAAGTCAAAAAGAAATTTCAAAAGTGGAGGAAGAAGAAAATTTATTTAGAGAACCAACTGTAGAGGACCTAAATTTAAATTTAGAACCTTCTAAAGAAGAAAAGTTAGATGATACATATGAAGATAATCGTCTAAACATACCTTCAATTGATTTATCTGACTTACCATTTATAAAAAAAGAAGAAGAAAAACCAACAGAAAATACTGTTACGATAAACGAGGAGAAAACTATGATTCAAGAAGAAAATAAAGAAGAGTCTATAAAAATAAATGAGCCTATAAATGAATCACAAGAAGATAAAATTAATAAACTTAGCGAAGATACAATTATCAATAGTGTTAATGATGCCAGTGATGAATATGCAACTTATCACATTCATATGGTTTCTGATGGTGAATCAGTTGAAACTATTTGTACAATGTATAATTCCAGCTTAAATATTTTATCTGAATATAATGATTTAAGTAATTTAACTCCTGGTGATAAATTAGTAATACCAGATAAAGATGAATAATGCATTAGAAGAACTAAAAAACACATATAAACCATATCGTTATACTAAAAAGAAAAATGTTACTATAATTGACTCTACCAGTGGTTCTTATGTTATAAAAGAAAAACAAAACAATAAAGTTGCTGATGTCTACAATTATTTAATCAGTCGTAACTTTGATTATTTTCCCAAATTAGAAAAAGAACAGCGATCAGATGTAAACGTCTTTGAATATATTGATGAAGTAAAAGAACCTAAGGAACAAAAAGCTAGTGATTTAATTGATTTAGTTGCTCTTTTACATAATAAAACCACTTATTATAAAGAAATAACTGAAGATAAATATAAAGAAATTTATGATAATTTAAAAAATAATATTCTTTACAGTAAAAATTACTATGATAATCTATATAATATTATGATTGAAGAAATATATCCCAGTCCTAGTCATTATCTTCTTTTAAGAAACATTTATAAAATCTTTTCGGCTTTAGACTTTTGTGAAGAAGAATTAGATAATTGGTATGAAAATACCAAAAATGATTTAAAAGAAAGAATTTCTTTAATTCATAATAATTTAGAAACTGATCATTTTATAAAAGGGGATAAAGCTTACTTAATTAGTTGGGAAAAATCCAAACTTGATTCCCCAATTTTAGATTTAATAACTTTTTATCAAAAAGAATATTTATCTTTAGATTTTGAAACTTTATTAAAGAAATATTTAAAAAATTATCCCTTAAAGGATAATGAATTAAATTTATTTATAATCGTTATTAGTATACCTCCCATTATAAATTTAGAAAATAATGAAATTAATGCAACTAAAGAAATAAGAAAAAAAATAGATTATATTTTTAAAACAGAAAGTCTTGTCGCTTCCTTAAAGCCTAAAAATGCCGTGGATAAATAATTCTAAATAATAAATAAAAAAATAAAAATACTTCTATTAATAAAATAAATAAATTAAATCTTAAAGGTAGAATAAGGGTAATAATAATTTGATAAAATATTAATATAGAAAGAGCAAATAACGCTAAAATAGTAAAAAAGCTTCCTCCAAAATTTCTATTATGATACATATATCTCACCTAACATATTATATTCATAACTAAAAAAAAGACTTAGAGTAACGCCTATAAAAACTTTTAAAGTATGATTAAAAAATGTGTTGACTATTACTGAGAGTAAATATAAAATATAAATAGTACAGAAAAAATTCTGTATGATTAGAGCACTTTTATCCTCCCAAGCTCTCTATGGCTTCATGCCTAATATAGGAAAAAGTGCTCTTTTAAAATTTACTAATTTTAATAATTATTTTTTTTAAAATTATTTAAATATGTAAAGTTAATTATTGTTAAACAAATTACATCATTTTTTAATTGTTTTTATATATAAAAATGTGTTATAATTAAATAGGTGAATAGTATGAGGGAAGATTATTTTGTTAATATTGCATTTGAACAAGCTATTAAACTATATCTTTCATATAAAAATAATCAAGAAAGTATTACTTATAATTGCTTTTTAGTAGTGATTATTCGTACTCTAGCTTTAATATATGGAGAAATAGATATTTTAAACCCTTACTATTTAAATAACAAAGTTGTTTTTTTAAATAATCTTAGTCGCTATGGTATGAATAAATCTGATGTTGCTTTATTTAAAGACGAAGTATTAAATTATTATGAATTTGAAATCAAAAATAATCATACTGAAATAAATACAGTTAACCCTTATTTTATAAATATTATTAAATATTTAATAGATATGTTTGCTTTAAAAAGAATAAATTCTAGTGTTTCATTTGATGAAGAAGAACAATTTTTAAATTTAATATACACTACTCATACAACTAATGAATATATGCTTGCTTATAGTAAATTAATGCATAATGACCCTAATTTTAATGAAAAGTATTATTATTCTAAAATTAACGAATTAGATGTAACTAAAGAATTTAATAAAACTATCAGTATGAATTTAAATTTAGAGGCCTTAAATTATGTTGGTGTTAATTTATCAAATGTTAATGATTTAAGCTCTGAAGAACTTGCTAATGCCCAAAATGCTGCATATAAATATTTTTCTGTAGATTCAAGTAAAGCGAGTAGGGATGAAGACCTAGCGTCTAAACTTCAAGCTTTAAAAACACTAAATTCTAAAACTATTACTAGTGGTAATGGCTATGTTGATATCTTATTATTAATGAGTGTCATAGTTACATCCTTAAGTGTTATTGCCATTATTGCATTTACTATTTTTTAGGAGGGTTTTATGGAAATAATAACAATTAATAATCGTCAGTATCAAGTCATAAAAAATTATAAAGAAGCTTTAAATCCTGAAGAATTAAGTGAAAAATTAACTGATTATTTTGATGATTTTGACTACATAGTCGGAGATATTGCCTATAATAAACTACGCTTAAAAGGTTTTAATAGTAAAACTAATAAAAATTTTAAACCCTATAATGATGTAGATAAAGTAGAAGAATACCTTAAAAATAATTGTGCTTATGGATGTCGCTGGTTCATGATAAGTGAAATAAAAGATTGATTAACCATGATTATTTTGATATAATAAAAATGAAGAATAAAAGGGAAGAGTGATAAAAATGGCTAAAATTACCATAACAACTCCAACTGGAGTAGAAAGTTTAAATCTTATAAGTGCTTTTAAAGCCGAAAATAATACATATATAGTTTTTGACAGTGAAAAAACTGGATCTATGGGTTTACCTATTATCTATATAAGTAAATTAACTGATAAATTAGAAAAAATTACTGATCAAAACGAATGGCAAAGTGTTAAAAATTATTTAAAAGGGATAATTAATGGTACCAATTTTGAATACTTAAAAATAGAAGAAAATTTAACAAGTGATGAAGCTTATTATACACCACTTACTTTACCAGCAACCTCATTTGACATCATTAAAAATCGTTATGTAGTACCAGTTCCTCCTGTAGAATCTAATATTCCAACCATTGAGCCAACTCAAGTGGCTCCTTCTCCTGAAATTGTGACTCCCAATCCTGTTATTCCTGAAATAACACCTCCTGTGGAGTCTAAAATAGAAACTAATCCACCAGAAGCAACTCTTGTATCGCCTGTAATTGATAATATTGAACCAACTCCTAATGTTATCCCACCTGTTGATATTGCATCTCCTATAAATCCGGTTGCCGGCCCTCAAGCACCTGAAATTAATCTTACTCCAGTAGCACCTATTATGCCTAAT
>CANPYU010000023.1 GCA_947588665.1 uncultured Bacilli bacterium
ATCTTTTTACTATAGGACATTTTGTTTTAAAAATACTTTTCAAAAAAGCGGACATTTTGAATTATAAATCACATATTAGTCAAGTTTTTTCTAAAAAATTATCTTAAAGATCTAGTTCTCTTAAAATTATCTTTAGGAAAACTCAAATTATCCGTGATCGCTTGAAAATTATTTTCATAATCTAAATATTCCGCATTCACTATTTGAAATATTTTTGCATAATCTTCTCCTTTAATAACTTTAATATTACTTTTAATTGCTTGATATATTTTTGAGATAAATATCTGTTTTCTAAGCATTAAAGTATAATTACTTAAAGATGATACCTCTAACATATTTTCTCCTTTTCTTTCGCCTTTAATAATTATCCCATATTTATCTAAATAATACTTTTTATCGGCAACTTGAATAACAAAACCTTCTTTAAAATCTAAACATTCTTCATAAAAAGGTCCTAAAGATCTAATTTCTTGTGAAGAATAATTTAAATTAAAAATATCCCTTTCCCCTTTTTTTATTTTATCTAAACCAATTTTATTTACTTTATCAATAAATAAATTAGTTAAATTATTAATTAAATTTCTAATATACTGCGAATCTTCTGCTAAACCTAAATAGTTACTATATAAAACAACTTCTTCACTCATAACTCTTTTAATTTTTTCCTTTAACATATTATTCACCTTTTTCTACCATCTATTATATTTAAAGGTAAAAAGAATTATAACATATTATTTTATCTAGTTAAATTTTTCTGTTTTTCCGAAATATCATTTTCGGCTAATTTAATTAAATCATAATAAGCATTTTTAAACATTCCCGCCATAAATAAAGATAAATCTTCTAAAATATAATAAGCATAACTATAAATATAAGATGTTCTTATTAAATTATCTAATGTCTCATTTATTTTAACCTCTATTTCTTTATTCTTAAAATAACTCATCACTTCTTCAATAGAAATTTTATATGGTAAACTAACTACTTTATTATTAATTACCAATTTCAAAACATAATTTTTTAAACTAATTATCATATAAGAACGATAATTTAAATATATAGTAAGTTTAGTTTTATAATCTAAAAAATCAAGTTCTTTTAAAGAAAAAGTATAACGTCTTAAATTTAATATAGTCTTTTCCAAATATAAAGTTTGATAATCAAAATGTTTGTTCTGTCCTTCAAAATTATTATAATACGTATAAGCTAACTTTGTCCCTAATTCTAAAAAATAATGATAATCCTGAATGCTTGCACCATAAACTAACAATTCCTTGATAATTTTCTCTTTATCCATGTTCTTCCATGATAATTGTAACTGGTCCATCATTAGTTATATTAACATTCATATGAGCCCCAAAAATACCCATTTCAACCGGAACAAAATTTTTTAACTTTTCATTAAATAAATCATATAATTTTGTTGCATCCCCTCCTGGTAAAGCTTCAATATAGCTCGGTCTATTACCTTTTTTCGCATTTGCATATAAAGTAAATTGACTAATGGAAAGAATAGAACCTTTAGTATCTAAAATTGATTTATTCATAACCCCATTTTCATCATCAAAAATCCTTAAATTAACAATTTTTTTAATCATTTTATCAATAATAGCTTCATTATCATTAAAGGTAAAACCCACCAATAAAACTAACCCTTGATCAATTTTACCCACAACTTTATTATCAACTGCAACACTGCTGTTTTTACTTCTTTGAACTACTACTTTCATAAATGTTCCTTTCTATTTTTTTCGCACCAATTTAAGATTATCATCTATAGATGTATATAGCCTCTACTAAATAACTATGATATCCTCCAAAGCATAGATGGTTATTCTGGTTAATGCTTCGGTTTAGTTGGAGCAATTGATGCCACAATAATTCCCTGACCTTTAGCTAATCAGGATTGTAATTCATATTTAACATATCCTTTTTTAATTTTTATTTCTTTTTACTTCTCTTATATATTTTTGATTTTCAATATCTCTAATTATTTTTTCTAATTCTTCTTTATCTTTAATTTTTAAAGTGACTACATAGCCATGAGATGTGCCATAATCTTTAGTATTAATTGCCTCCACATACGCATTTCTTTTGGTAAATAAAGCAACTAAATCGGCAAGATAATTTTTATCATTATCGGCCTCAATAAATAAATCGGTAATATAAGTAGAATCATTATTTTCATTCCATGAAACATCAATAAGTCTTTCTCCATCAACCACATTAGGACAATTTTTACGATGAACTGTTATTCCCTGACCTTTAGTTATAAAACCGACAATTTCATCACCTTTAATTGGTTTACAACATTTCGCTAAATTAACTAATAAATCTCCCATACCAGCCACAATTATATCATTTTTATAATTAACATTTTGAATATTACGGGAATTTACTTTTTCAATTAATGCATCTTCGATAGTCTCTTCCGTATCTCTTACTAAACCAATAATAAAACCAGCCGTATATCTTAAAGTACCAATTGATAAATAAATATCATCTAAATCCGCTAGTTTTAATTCTTCTTTAAGCTTCTTAATATTTTCTTCATTCATAACCTCATTAAAAGCTAATTTTCTTTTTCGAAGTTCTTTTTCTAAAATATCTTTACCTTTTTCGGTCATGAAGATTCTTTCTTGCTTAGAAAAATAAGATTTAATCTTATTTTTAGCTTGACTAGTTTTAACAAAACTTAACCAATCTTTATTAGGACTCGCAGCATTATTAATTTTAATCTTAACTATATCATTATTATCTAACTCATGATTTAATGGAACAATAACATCATTAACAATCGCACCCACTGTTTTATCTCCAACATCGGAGTGAATTCTATAAGCAAAGTCAATTGGAGTTGCCCCTCTTGGAAGTTCCATTACATCACCTTTAGGGGTAAAAACATAAATCATTTCGGCAAGCATATCACTTTTTACATCATTTTCAAAAGATACATCATCTAATTCTTCATTAGTTTCAATTAGATTACGAAACATTTCCAATTTTTGTTCCATAATACTTTGAACTTTTTTAGTTCCATGTTCCTTATATGACCAATGGGATGCCATACCCTTCTCAGCAAATTCATCCATCTCAAATGTCCGAAATTGAATTTCAAATAAATGCCCATCAATTCCAAAAACCGTCGTATGTAAACTTTGATACATATTAGCTTTCGGCATCGCAATATAATCTTTAAATCTTTTAGGAATCGGCCGATATTTTGAATGCACTAAACCAACAGCCATATAACAATCACTAACTTCATCTAAAATTACTCTAAGAGCCAAAATATCATATATTTCATTCCACTTTTTTCCCTTAGCAAGTTTATTATATATTGAATGAACACTTTTAACACGACCCTTTATCTTAAATTTAAGCCCTTGCTCTTGCAATATATTAGTTATACTTTCCTGCATTTCCCACAACAAGTCATTAAGTTCTTCTCTTGATTCATCTAATTTTTCTAAAATATCTTTATATACATCTGGCTTAGTATAATACAAACATAAATCTTCTAACTCACTTTTTATTGAATTAATCCCTAAACGATGTGCAATAGGTATTAACACTGCCTGAGTCTCATAAGCTTTAGCTTTTTGTTTTTTAGGATCAATTGCATAATTAGTTCGCATATTATGAAGTCGATCTGCAAGTTTAATAAATAAAACTCTTACATCAGTTGCTAATCCCACTAGTACTTTTCTTAAATAAATTGCACTAGATTCAGAATCATCCACTAACTCTAACTTATTTATTTTTGTAATTGAATCTACAATCGTAGCCACTGTAGTACCAAATTTTTCCTGAATCTCACTTAACAAAGTTTCCCCATTATTCATAACTTCATGTAATAAAGCTGCAATAATCGTCGTTGCATCAACATTTAGGTCATTAACTATTTGAGCAACATGTAAAGGATGCGTTATAAAATCTTCGCCATTAAGTCTTTTCATTCCTGCATGTTTATTTTTCGCATAATTATAAGCTTCTTTTATTTGCAATAATTCATTAGTATCTAAAATATTCTGTTTTATTTTCTCATAAACTTTTTCAAATGTTATTGGCTCTTCTTGCCCTTCTTTTTCTTTATCCATTTTCCATCTCCTCTTGTTTTCTTTGTTCATCTTTAATTCTATCAACTACAAATTCATTTAAAACTTCTATATTAACTCCAAAAATATCATTAACCATCGAACCTAAATCTAAATCTCTGGATGTTGTCCACTTATATGTTTTTAAATAATCCCAAATATCTTCTTCATGAATATATTTATATCCTTTAAGTTTTAACTCCAAAGCTTTAGATCTTAAAGCCGGAAATATTCTATTATATAAATCTTCTAAACTTTTAAATTTAAGTTCATCATAATTATTTTCCATTTAATCCCTTCTTACTAAGTCATAAAACTTCTTTCCAAAATATATATTTATTATATACTATAAATCTTTATTTTTAAAGAGGTGATGCAATGAAAAATAAATTTTTAAGTGCTACTTTTATTCTTTTAATTGGGGGCTTTATTACTAAAATATTAGGTTTTCTAATTAGAATTATTTATACTAGAATGGTTGGAAATACTGCCATTAATTTATATTCTTTAGTTATGCCAACTTATTCCTTAATGCTTACTATTGCTACATTTTCTTTACCTATAGTTATTTCCAAACTAATCAGTGAAGCTAAAACTAAAAGTTTAAAAATTCTAACCAATGCTACTTTTATCACAATTATAATTAATATTCTTATGATCACCATTATTTACTTTACTAAAGATTTTATCGCTAACACTCTCCTCCATGATTCCCGGTGTAGTATTCTTTTAATGGCCATGGCTTTTACTTTTCCTTTTGTTTCTTTATCTAGCATTTTAAAAGGTTACTTTTATGGTAAACAAAAGATGTTACCTCACACTATATCCAACATTCTTGAACAAATAATAAGAATAATTTTAATTTTTATTATTATTCCCCCTTTAATTAAAAAAAGCATTACTCATGCAGTAATGGGTTTAATTCTTTTAAGTGTTGCTTCTGAAACTATATCTATATTAACTTTTTTATTCTTCTTACCTAAAAATTTCACGATTAATAAAAACGATTTAAAACCTGATCTTGCTACTGAAAAAGAAATATTAAAAATCTCTTTACCAACTGTCTCTGCTCGTCTAATAGGTAACATAGGTTTCTTTTTTGAACCCATAATTCTTACTAATATCCTTCTTATGATGGGATATTCTATGAATTATATTTTAAATGAATATGGTTCATATAATGCCTATTCCATTTCTCTTTTAGCCATGCCTTCTTTTTTCATTCAAGCAATTTCCTCATCTTTATTACCCGAGATATCTCACCTTTATTATCAAAATAATATTAAAATGGTCAAAAAAAGATATCATCAAGCTTTAATATTATCTTTAATTGTCGGTATCTTTTTTTCCACTTTAATTTTTCTATTTCGTGACTCTTTACTCTTAACTTTATATAATACTACGAGTGGTTCTAATTATATAAAAATATTAGCTCCATTCTTTGTTTTATTCTATTTAGAAGGTCCTTTACAAAGTGTTTTACAAGCTTGTGGTAAATTTAAAATTTGTATGTTTATCACCATTGTTGCAATTTCAACCAAACTGCTTACAATGACTATTTTATCTTTCTGTCATATTGGTATGTATGCTTTAGTAATTGCTGAAATTATCGACATTATGTTAATAGTTAGTCTTTCACTTAAAAATATTAAAAAAATCTTTTAAAAAAAACCTAAATTAAGGCTTCTTTATCTTTTTGTTTTTCAAAATACTCTTGAACCCAATCTAATTGGCTAAATTCTCTCATTTCTTGATATACCTCTTCTAACACGGGATTTCCTTTAGCAATTTCTTGCATCTCTTCATCTGTTTCTGCAAAAATAAACCGTAACCATTGTTTAGCTCCATCACTTAAAACCAACTCATCTAAACTAAAAGGTTCTTTTCGATTAAATCGTGTAATTCTTAAAGCATGTACTGGGTTTTCCATTCTTAACACCTCCTTTCTTTAACTAATTTAATTGTAATATTCCAAATATTTTTTGGTCAAGACAAAATTAAAAAAATGTGATTATTTTGTATAACCACATTCTTCACATATTATATTTTTATTTTTAGTAACCAGTAAATTATTACAATTAGGACAATTTTCTCCCGTTGGAGGATACCATGTCGCATAAGTACACTGAGGATAATTGCTACATCCATAAAACTCTTTACCTTTTTTTGTTTTTTTAACCACAATATCATGACCACACTTAGGACAACTAGCTACTTTTGAAATATTTTTCACTTCTTTTTTAATATACTTACAAGTAGGATAATTACTACAAGCGACAAACTCTCCAAACTTACCTTTTCTAACTACTAAATCGCATCCACATTCTGGACAAACTTCCCCAGTTTTCTCTGGTTCTTTTTTCTCCATTTCTTTAAAAGCTTTTTCCACTAAAGGAGCAAACTCATCATAAAATTTTCTAAGTACTTCCACATTATCTAACTTATCTTCCGCGATTTCATCCAACTCTGTTTCCATATTAGCTGTATATTCTACATTTACAATATCACTAAAAAACTCTTGCAACTTATCTGTAGTTTCAAAACCAATATCCGTTGGAATAAACTTTTTATCATCTATTGTTACGTATCCTCGATCTTTAATAGTTTTCATAATTGTTGCATAAGTACTAGGTCTACCTATACCTAAAGCTTCCATTTCTTTAATTAAAGTTGATTCAGTATATCTTGGAGCAGGTTTAGTAAAATGTTGATATTTATTTATTTCTTTTGCTGTTATCTCCTTTTCATTTTTTAAATCTGGTAAAGTTTTCTCTTCTGACTCTTCATATTCATTATAAACTTTTAAATAACCATCAAATTTTAATAAACTTCCTGTAGTCTTAAATAAATATCCATTATTCTCTAAATCAACCGAAGTTGTTAAAGTTTTAGCATCACTCATTAAATAAGCAAGAGAACGAATATATATTAATCGATATAACTTATATTCATCATCACTTAAATATTTCTTGATTGCCTCCGGAGTTCGCATAATACTTGTAGGTCTTATTGCCTCATGCGCATCTTGAGCTCCTTTAACTTCTTTAGATGCTTTAACTCCTCCAATATACTCTTCACCAAAATTATCTTTAATATAAGTTTTAGTATCATTAACAAATACCTCACTAAAACGAGTCGAATCCGTACGCATATAAGTAATTAATCCAACTGTTTCATCTCCTACATTCATACCTTCGTATAGTTTTTGAGCAATTTGCATAGTTTTACTAGACGAAAAATTTAAACGATTTGCAGCCATCTGTTGTAAAGTTGAAGTTCTAAAGGGATCACGAGGTTTTTTCATTTTTTCTTTTTCAAGTACTTTTACAACATTAAATGACTTAGTAAGCTTACTTAAAATTTCATCTGCTTCTTCTTCATTATGAATTGTTATTTTTTTATTATGATACTTTTCAAGTTCCGCCGTAAAATCCTTAAAGTCAGCTTCAATCGTCCAAAACTCTTCTGGAACAAAAGCCAGTATTTCTCTTTCTCGATCCACAATTAGTTTAAGAGCTACACTTTGAACTCTTCCTGCACTTTTACCTCCAGTTTTTCGTTGCATTAATTTACTTAATCTAAACCCAATTATGCGGTCTAACATTCTTCTTGTTTCTTGAGATTTAACTAAATCCATATCTATTTTTCTTGGATTATTAATCGAATTAATAACTACATCTTTCGTAATTTCATTAAAAACTACTCTTTCATAATTATTATCTTTTAGTCCAAGTTCATCATATAAATGCCAAGATATTGCTTCTCCCTCTCGATCTGGATCGGTTGCTAATATTACTTTATCACTTTCTTTTGTAAGTTTCTTTAAAGCAGCAATATCTTTTCCTTTTCCTTTGATAGCAACATAATTAGGCTTAAAATTATTTTCAATATCAATTCCTAATCCAAACTTACCAGTTGTTGCTAAATCTCTAATATGACCTTTACTTGATACTACTTTATAATCACTACCTAAATACTTCTCAATTGTTTTACTTTTAGCAGGTGATTCTACTATCACAACATTTTTCATATATTTTCCTTTCTAATCTGTGGAAATGGCATAACTATCTAATTTTTTATTTAAATAGTTAAAGTAGTTAGATTTAATAGCTAAACTACTCATCTTTAATTTTAAACTTATTTCTTCATTAATTGCAAGTATTTCTTCATCACTATACACTTTTTCTGTATAGTAATTCATTTTATTAGCCGTTGCATCATAATATCCCAACTCATTTTTCCAAGATCCATCTGTAAACACCGCAATTGATTCATATTCTTGACTTAATATATCACTTCCTAAATAAAGTCTTGAATCATAATTAAGTCCAAACAAATTTGCCATTGTTGGAGTAACATCTACATATGTCGCATACTCCTCATAAACTTTATGTTTTAATTCTGGATTATATATTATAAATGGTACTTGATCTACATTATTATCAATATTTACTTCATATCCTAAAGCCGGTGTTAAATTTTTATTAGCTATTCCATAAGGATAATGATCACAATATAGTGCTATTACAGTTTCATCAAGTATTCCTCTTTCCTCCAAGCCTGCTATTAAAGTACCGATCGCATTATCAACTTCTTTCATCTTAGACATATACCTTCTAACATCTTTAGAATATTCTTCTGGCATCATATCTAAATATTTATCATTATAAGTGCTTGGTGTCGAATAAGGCATATGAGTAGTAACTGTTGTTATCCACGACATAAATGGTACATTTGCATTTCTTTCATCCAATTTTTCTAAATAAAAGTGCATCATATCATCATCACTAGCCCAATCTCCATAATTTGGTCCATACTTAATATTCATATCTGTAACTTTATAATATTTACTACTTCCCATGTTCTTATGTATTTGAGTGCGATAATAATATTGATCAACATGATCATGAAAACTACTTGTATAATAGCCTTTATTATTAAATAAATTAAATATACTTTCAAAATAAGTATTATTCCGATATACATTAGCCGTACAATTATTAAATATGGAATATAATCCCGTCATTCCTGACATCTCATTATTTCCTGTACTACAAGTACTTCTTGGCGAATAATAATTTTCCCAACTCCAACCTTCACTGTATAATTTATATATATTGGGATATAACTCTTCATTAAGCATAATATTACTACCAGATTCCACCATAATCATTATCAAATTTTTGCCTTCAAACATTCCCGAATAAGGATTAGTATTAGTAATCTTATTACTAATAAAATATTTATTTAAGGTATTTTTATTACTATTTTTCTCATTAGCAATGATATCTTTCCAATTATCATTGTCAATAGTTAACTGAGCTCTTGAAATAAATTTTTCTTCTTCATCATTTGGCAAAACAATATTCGTATTAGGTATTTCATTAGGATTATAACTAACTTCATAATCTATTTCTTTTCCCGGGAAAAAATGTTCTTTAATGTCTAATAAGCCAAAACCCATATATCCAAAATCACTAACTACCATACTAGGATTAGTTGGTTTTTTAAATAAATCATAACTAGTTAATGCTTGTGTCTTATTTTGCATAAAACTAGCTTTTAAACTAACAAAATAACCAAAAAAGCAAAAAATAATCAAAAGTATTTGAAAACATTTAATAATTGCTCCTTGTATTTTATTTTTATTTACTGGCATATCTAGAGTAAACTTTTTATCCCCAAAAATATAATAAATAATTAATAAAATAAACGGCACCAGTAATAAATAAAACCACCATTCAAAACTTCGGATATAGTCCCAAAAATAAGAAATAACCGCACCTGCCTGACTACTAGTTTGAATAGATATAAATGTTCCAATAAAATTTTTAAACCCAAGCTGAGCTATGCCATAAATACTAACAAACAAAACTAACCCTAAATTAAATACTTTGGCCACCATTTTAGGCAAAAAAACCAGAATAAAACTAAATATTAAAGCTATAATATTAATGCCTAAGAATATTCTTATCAAAGAAGATTCAAATATAACTAGTTTTGATATTAATCTAAAAACAATTTCCAAATAGCTAAAAGCCATTATTAAAATAAAATAATTCTTAAAAAATTTACTTTGCCATAACTTTAGCAGTTTCTTTTTCACTATTTACTTCCTCCAATACATTTTTAACCGGTTTATAACTCATCCGATATTCTTCATTAACCCCATATTTTTTAATTAAAGAAAGATGTTCTTTTGTCGGATACCCTTTATGTTTTTTAAAATTATATTCTGGATATTTTTTATCTAATTCATACATAATACTATCTCTTGTTACTTTAGCTATTACTGAAGCCGCGGCAATAGACAAAGAAAGAGCATCTCCATGAATAATTGGTCTTGAGGGAATATCTATATCATTTAGACTCATCGCATCACTTAAAATATACTCTGGTTTTACCTCTAAATTATTAAGGGCTATATACATAGCTTTACGACTAGCTTCCAAAATATTAATTTCATCAATTTCTTTAGCACTAACTATACCTACTCCAATACTAACAGCTTCTTGTTTTAGTATCTTATAATATTCATTTCTTTTCTTTTCACTTAATTGCTTAGAATCATTAAGGCCTTCTAACTTATAATTTTTAGGAAGTATAACTGCCGCGGCAACTACAGGTCCCACCAAAGGTCCTCTTCCAGCTTCATCTACTCCTGCAATTAAAACAATATTATTTTTATACAATTCTTTTTCATATTTCAAAAGATCAGATTTCATTATCAAACACAATTTCCTTCACATATTCATCTTTAATATCATTAATTAATCTATTACTAACTCTTTCATAATCTACTTCTCCCCTTTTAATAGCTCCCATATTATTCCCTATAATATTATAAGCATCTTCAATATTAAGGTCCATGTTAGTTGGTGTTATCCCATATCTTTCTTGTAACTTATTTGGATAATATCGATTCAATTTATTTAATATGTGAACTCCAACTTCATTAACATCTAACACTTCTTGTTTAATCGCCGAAAAAGATGCTAAATTTAAGGCTACTTCTTTATTTTCTAACTTTGGCCATAAAATACCTGGAGTATCTAAAAGTAAAATACCATGATTAGTTTTAAGCCATGTTAAATTCTTCGTAATTCCTGGCTTATTCCCTGTACTTGCAACTTTTCTTCCCACTAATCTATTAATTAAAGTTGATTTGCCTACATTTGGAATACCCACGACTAATACTCTAACTACCTTTTTATTCATTCCTTTTTCTTCTCTTTTGGCTTGTAACTCTTCCATTAAACTATGAGTAGTATTAATAATATTTCTAATATCATTATCATCATTTAAATTAGCCACCACTACTTTAGTTCCTAAATGTTCATAATATATTCGCCATTTTTCTAACATTATGGAGTCCGCTAAATCTTTTTTCGCCATGATTAAAATTTTGGGTTTATCTCTAATTATATCATAAATATTATTAATCTTTGAACTTCTTGGAATCCTTGCATCAACAATTTCATAAACTAAATCAATATTATAATATTCCTTCATCATTAATCTTTTAGCTTTTTCCATATGTCCTGGATACCAATTGATATTTGTTTTATTTTCATTCATTTTTATCACTTCCAATTTCTTTTAATATTTTATCATTTTCAAGAAATTTATCAAAATCTGAA
>CANPYU010000024.1 GCA_947588665.1 uncultured Bacilli bacterium
CCCCAAGTAAATATAATACCTGCTCTTGTTCAAAATGAAATACATCCTTATTATCAAGAAAATGATGTTATACCATTTATTCAAAATTTAGGTATTGTCGTGCAAGGTTGGTATCCCTTTGGAGGAAGAGGGCATACTAGCGAACTTCTAAATAATGAAACTATTACTAAAATCGCGAGTAATCATCATGTATCATCCGCTCAAGTAATATTACGTTGGAATTTACAAAAAGGTGTTGTGGTAATACCAGGTTCATCTAATCCTGAGCATATTAAAGAAAATACCGATATTTACAGATTTGAATTAACTATAGATGAAATGCAACAAATAAATGCTTTAGATAGAAATGAAAAACATGATTGGTACTAAATAAAATACAAATTATAATTATTAAAAAAGTTTTTATTTGAAGAATATAATATTTTACCTCACTTTGTGAGACTGATAATAGCAATTTATGTTGCTATTTTTTAAAATTTATTTTTAAGCTCCCATTTAAAAGCATCCCAATAAATAAAAGTTAATGCAATAATTAAAAATCTTTTCTATTCTCATTAAATTTATTTTCACCATCACTAATTTACTAATCAGTATTATACGTGATATAATATTTAACGAAATAAATAGTGCTTTTTCTAGGAGGTATTAAAATGACTATCGAAGAAGAATTATTTGCAAAAACAAAAATTGATTTGAAAAAAATTTCTAAATATGGTTTTAAAAAAGAAAAATCTCTCTACAAATATTCCAAAAATATTATGAATAACACTTTTAGAGTCGATGTTGAAATAAATGAAAATGGCATAGTTAAAGCAAAAGTTTTTGATTTATCTTTTGAAGATGAATATACCAACTTTCGTATCGATAAAAATACTGGTTCTTTTGTAAGCAAAGTTAGAGAAGAATTTATAAATCTATTAAAAGATATTAGAAATAAATGTTTTATTAAAGAAGATTTTTTATTTGAACAATCAAATAGGATAGCCAAATCTATCAAAGAAAAATATGACGATGAACCAGAATTTGAATGGGAAAAATATCCAGGATATGCTACATTTAAAAATAAAGATAGTAAAAAATGGTATGGCATTATAATGAACATTAATCAAAATAAATTAGATAAAAAATCTAATGCCGAAGTAGAAATAATTAATATAAAATTAAAACCAAATAAAATAGAAAATTTATTAAAACTTGATGGATTTTATCCTGCATATCATATGAATAAAAAAAGTTGGCTTTCAATTATCCTAAACAATACTATCCCAGATGCCAAAATAATGAACTTAATTGATGAAAGTTATTCATTTACCGTTATAAAAAGTAGTGCTAAAAATACTTGGCTAGTCCCAGCCAATCCTAAGTATTTTGATATAGAAAAAGCCTTAAAAGAAAATAATACAATAAGATGGAAACAAAACGCCGATATTAAAATAAATGATATTGTTTATTTATATGTTGGAAAACCTTATTCATCAATTATGTATAAATTTAAAGTAATAGAAACAAATATTCCATATAAATATAAAGATGAAAATATAAAAATGCAAAAAGTTATGAAAATAGATTTAATAACAAGATACGAAAAAGGGAAGTTATCATTTAGTAAATTAAAAGATTTTGGTGTAAATGCAGTTAGAAGTCAAAGATATATGCCCTTAGCTTTAAGTGAATATATTAATAAAATAGATAGCTAAATTATAATTTATAATCGGTGATTTAATGAAACAAATATATATCTTTAGACAAATAATCGTATCTCTAATAGCGTTTTCAATATTAATTTGGGCATTCTTTAAAAATCAGTTTATAAGTAAAATAATAATTACTCCTTTTATCGTGTGTTCTCTTGCTATATTAGGCGAAAATATATTTTTACTATTAAATAAAAATAATCTATCTAATATCTTTAAATATATTTTTCGTATTAGCTTCTTTATATATATTTTTGGCCTTTTAATATATGCAATATATTATACTATAACCAATAAAACTTACTCCCTTTTTATAATAATCGGAATATTTATTATAAGTATCATTCATTTTTTTAAAGTTTCATTTTTTAAAAAGAAATAAAATATATCATATCAAAAGAAATTCCCAAAGCTAGTTATTAAAATTATCTTTTTATGATATAATATATAAGTAATTTATAGTAAAAGTATATAAAGAAAACAACAGATAAAACTAATAATTAAAATTATTAAGGAGGAATAAATTTATGAGTAAAATTTTAATTAGTTATTTTTCAGCCAGTGGAGTAACAAGAAAAGTAGCCGAAAAGACTGCTAGTATTATTGGTGGTGATTTATTTGAAATAGAACCAATAAATGAATATACTAGTGAAGATTTAGATTGGACTAATAAACAAAGTCGTTCATCCCTTGAAATGAATGATATATCTATAAGGCCAAAGATAAAAAACAAACTTACTAATTTAAATAATTATGATACTATTTTAATTGGTTATCCTATATGGTGGGATTTAGCTCCCAGAATTATCAATACATTTATTGAAGAAAACAATCTTGAAAATAAAAAAATATATGTATTTGCAACATCTGGAGGTTCTGATGTAAATAATAGTTTTAATAATTTAAAAAATACATATAGTAGTATTAATTTTATAAGTGCTAAGAGATTATCAAGCAATTTAGATAATGAAGATATCTCAAATTGGCTTACAATATAATTAAGGAGGAACAATAATGAAAAAACAAACTGCCGGCCGTGATAATTTAGGTAATATTGCGCCTTTATTTGCCGAATTAAATGATGATGTATTATTTGGTAAAGTTTGGGCAAGAAAGGATAAGTTATCTTTAAGGGATAGAAGCCTAATTACTATATCAGCTTTATTTGCGCTTGGGTTATATCCCCAATTAAAATCCCATTTAATAATGGGAAAAGAACATGGTCTTACAAAAGAAGAAGTTGTAGAAACTGTAACTCAGCTAGCTTTTTACTGTGGTTGGCCAAAAGCTTGGTCTACCTTCCCCCTAATTGAAGAAGTTTATGGAAGTGAGGAAAAAAATGGAAAAACAAGAATTTGATAAATTAAATGTTTTTGGCATTGGTAATCCGAATGATGCTTATGCCCAATATTTTATAGGTAATAGTTATTTAAATCCTCTTGGAAAAACAGCTAATGGCATCAGTTTTGCAAATGTAACTTTTGAACCTTCTTGTCGCAATAATTGGCATATTCATAAGGCTAAAAGTGGAGGAGGTCAAGTTCTAATTTGTACTGCTGGATATGGTTATTATCAAGAATGGGGAAAAAAGGTCCAAAAACTATCTCCCGGTGATATTGTTGTAATACCTTCCAATGTTAAACACTGGCATGGAGCAAGAAAAGACTCATGGTTTAGTCATATTGCTATTGAAGTGCCAGGCGAAGAAGCAGAAAATATTTGGCTAGAACCTGTAACTGATGAAGAATATAAAAAATTATAACAAATATTTGTTTTTATGGTAATTAATTTATTAAAGCTAGAGAAATTTGAAAGTATCAAACACTGATGAATGTGGAGAAGATATTAAAATACTAAGAATTAATGCAAGCATTTTTATTAAAAAATTGAAAACAACATATTATGCCTGTGAATACAAAAAGAAGTGGTCCATGTTCAGTTAAATAGCAAAGGTTTATCTTTTTTGTTTGAGTCTTCAGCCATTAGTTATTCAAAACTTTTAGAAATATATAAAAAAGTTAAACGAACCAAAGTATAAATTTAATTGGAGGATTTTAAAATGTATAATGAAAAAGTAAATACAACGAATAAAATTATATCAGATAAACTATTACTGGATATCTTTGCATTAATGTATGAAGAAAAAACAAAATGTGAAAAACAATATGAAATGGAAAGAAGAATAAATGAAAATCAAGATTATCTCAATCAAAAATGGACATTAAATTTTATGCAAGTATCGCTTACATTTAATGTTAATTTTTATGATTCTACAAATATTACATTTGATAAATATGAAAATTTCATATCTGTTTTTAATAAGAGACTACCTGAAATTAAGAGTATATTTTGTTACTATAATTTAAATTATATGGATAAAGATGGAAAAAGTAAAGATAATCATATTTATTTAAATATTTATGAAGATAATATGGATATTGATATAGCCCTAAATAGTGAAGATAACTTTATGAATAATATATTTTATTTTATCAAAGAAAAAATTCAATCATCTCCTGAAAAATATGATTATGTTATTAAAAAGAAAAGTAAAATTATTAATACATACGCTTTTTCATTAGGCACAATGGTAGGAATTGTTTTAACAACCTTACTATTATTTATTTCTCCTATAAGAGTAATTATTTTTAATTATTTTATTATATATCCTTTGGCTTGCTTGTTCTTATCATATATAATTGGTATTTTGCTTTTTTCTGGAAAAATAACAGATTTGTACAAATGTATAGATATGGACAAGATATATGATGGCTACGATATGGAAAATAATAAAAGTATTTATAAAGATGACAAAGAAAAATATATGAATACTGCTGAAGTTATAATTGGCAAAAATATTGACAATTTAAAACATAGAGAAGAAATCAAAATGCTTGAAAAAAAATTTAAAAAATTCATTCCTTATGAAATATTAACTATTTTAATAATCACCATTTTAATATTTGTAATTGGGATATTTATTTAAGTAGAAAATATGGAATATAAAAATGATATATTTAATATAAAGAAAAAAATAGATTATATAAAAGAAAGATTAAACAGAAATATTCCAATAAAAGAACATGAAAAGTTAGAAATGACATTAATAAATATTTAGGTATTAATCTAAATCGAGGTAAATATGTTAATTAGAAATGAAATACAAAAGAAGAAAAAATACATTATCGAAAAGTTAAAAGCACAAGTAAATGCAACTGAAGAAGAAAAATTAAAAAGTACATTACTATCTCTTATTATGTTAGAGTCCTGTAACGATGAACTTAAAAATGTAAAATTATTTAATTTATTAGAAAAAGTATCTAATGGAGCAATTACAGAAAAGAATAACCAAAAAATTAATGTAATATGGAATGATTTAGAGAAAAATTATTATTCTTACATTGATAATGATTATGTAATGTTTTTACTTCAAATGGCAAATAATTTATCCCAAATACAAGTTCAATATGATGAGGATGAAACAGAATTATTACCTTTCAAGTTCAGCAATGAATATGTTATCAAATTATCTAAACTTTTTTATAGAGAATTAAATGATAAATTTATTGCTGAAAAAGCTAGTATGATTTTAGATGATGAAACACATTATGGCTTTACTAAAGCAGTTCCCGTTGGCAATGAATTAAATTATGGAATGACTTTCTATGATACAGTTTTTAATAAACCATATATAACATGTCAAAAACTAGGAAATATAATGGAGCTTCAAGCTTTTAATCATGAAATAATGCATGGAATTGATTTTTATTCATTGCCAAAAATCCCTAGTCAAATATATTATGGCTTCCACGAAATACCTACCTATACTATTGATTATTTATTTCAAGATTATTTAGATAAAATTGGAATTGATAAACAACAAGTAGATGCATTACGACGAAAAAAATTACAATATACTCAATTAACAGCAAGTAGAGTATTATTTCAAATACAACATAGATTAAATCAAAAACTCGGTATGAAAAATTCTGCGAACGCTACTATTGAAGATATTAAAAGTGTAATTACTGATAATTTATTAAAAGAAATGTTAGAAATGGAATCTTGTGTTATTGCGGACGGTTTATATAAACAAATAATAGTTAATAAAGAATTAGGCCTTAAAAATCTTAAAAATATAATGAATTATCCACTACCTAGGGATAAAATACCTGACTTTTCATTTATAGGGCTAGATAATAATTCATTATTAGAATTAAGCAGAAAGATGGCTTTAACGAATATAGAAAATAAAGAATATAATCAAACTAATAGTATATCAAAACAATTAGGTAGTCTTAAAGTAAGAAAGCTAATAAATCAAAATTATAAAAATTTAGCTTTTATTAAAATTAGTTTTTTATTAATTATAATTATATTATCTGCAATACTATTAGCAATATTAATACTAAAAAAATAAAGGAGCAATTATGAATATAAATGAAGAAGAATTAAAGAAAATAATTAATGAAGTTTGTGGTATAGACCCTTTTTGGAATTTACCAGTATTTGATTTAGTAAAAAAAATAATTGAATTTACTAAAGACCATAATTTTTGCATTGGAGATATTGTTGACAAACGATATGATACTATTGACACAGGATTAAATATTAAACAAAGTATTTATGATGATACTATAGAAATTTGCAAAAGAATTCAAATTAATTTAGAAGAAATACCTAAAGATGAGAGATTATTTGATGACCCTTTTACTTGGATAATATCAAAGAAAAATGATAATACTAAATTATTATCTAATAATATAAATAATTTACCACATGATAATGCCAAAAACGAGTATAAATTTTATAAAAATAATGATGATAATGTTATTTGGTGGGTTAATAACCACGAAGTTAAAGGAGAAATGTTATTCTCATTTGATAAGAAAAAAATATACAACTTATTTAGAGATTATCCTTATGAATTATCAAATGAAGAAAAAAATATATTTGATAAAGAAAATCCTTATTGGGCAGACTTTTTTAAAGATAGAAAGTAGATAAGATACTACAAAGAAATTTTTATCTTATGATATTCAATTAAGCAATAATTTTGTAATCTATTATAAGCAAAGTTATTGCCTTTTTTAATTAAAAAATAATTGGTATAAATACATAAAAATATTTACAAACATTTGTTTTTATGATATAATTTAATTAGTTTATAAGATAGGGGGAATTAAAAATGAAAGAACAACTTATAAAAATTGAAGATACTAATAAAACATTTGAAAGTATCAAACACATTGATGAATATGGAAAAGAATATTGGAGTGCCAGAGAATTAATGCAAGCACTAAAATATAAGAAATGGGATAAATTTATTAATGTAATAAAAAATGCAGAAATTGCTTGTAGCAAAAGTGCTAATTTAGTTACTGACCATTTTCTCCAAGTGGGGAAAATGGTAGAAATAGGTTCAGGAGCTAAAAGAAAACAAAAAGATTATAAATTAACTCGATATGCTTGTTATTTAATTGTTCAGAATGCTAATCCTAAAAAAGAAAGTGTTGCCTTAGGTCAAACATATTTTGCAATTCAAACTAGAAAACAAGAAATTTCTGAATTAGAGTATAGTTCATTAAGTGAAGATGAAAAAAGATTTTACCAGAGAAATTTAACTAAAAAAGGCAACTATTCATTAAATCAAGCCGCCAAAAATGCCGGAGTAAAAAACTTTGATAGATTTCATAATTATGGCTATAAAGGATTATACAATGGTGAAACAGCCGATGATATAGCTAAAAGAAAAAAATTAAGATATAGAGAAGATATTTTAGATAATATGGGTAGTGAAGAACTAGCCGCCAACTTATTTCGCATTACTCAAACTGAAGCCAAATTAAAAAGAGAAAATATCAAAAATGAAAACGATGCCAATCAAACTCATTATATTATTGGCAAAAACATAAGAGAAGTTATTAAAAAAAACGGAGGAACGATGCCTGAAGATTTACCTACGCCAGAAAAAAGTCTTAAAGAATTAGAAAAAGAAATTAAAAGTAAACTTCTAACAACTCCTATAAAATAATAAAATAATTAAAGCAACAAAATAAAAAATTTATGAGTAGTAGATTTTTAAAATCTATTACTTTTTAAATTTTATAAAATAAATAGATATGAAATTTTTATTTTTTCTAGTATAATAATTATAACCAAAAAAATCAAATTAATAAAAAAGGAGCTATAATGAAAAAAAGATTAATAACCATTGGTATTATAATAATCTTATTAGTTTTACTAATACCTATTCCTACTCATTTAAAAGATGGAGGGTCTATCAAATATAATGCCCTAACTTATCAAATAACCAAAGTTCACTCTCTAAAACCAATTTTTGAAGAAGAAACATCTGGTAAAAAATATCATGAAGGTATAATAATAAAAATATTAGGTTTTGAAATATTTAATAATGTTAAATAAAAAATATTAACTCCAGTTTTATTTCATGTTCAAAACTTCTTTTATCTTTTAAAATTAAAATGAGAAAGGAGGAAGTTTATGAATCAAGAACAAATAGGTAAATTTATTGCCGAAAAAAGAAAAGAAAAAAAGTTAACCCAAGAAGAATTAGCCGAACGCCTAGGCGTAACTAATCGCTCAATAAGTAATTGGGAAAATGGCAAAAATATGCCTGACCTGTCTTTATTTAAACCAATTTGCAGCGTATTAGATATTACGATTAATGAACTTTTAAGTGGCAAAAATTTAAATAAAATAGACTATCAAAAAAATTTTGAAGAAAATATTGTCAACACGATAAATTATTCTACTAAAAAAATTAATATATATCGTGATTTAATCTCTTTAATATTACTTATTTTTGGCTTATTTATTTCTTTATCGGCTTTAATGATTTTTCCCACTGAAAGTAGTTGGGGCTCTATTTATTCAGTATTTGGAATAATAATATTTATCGCTGGGATAACCAAAATTATAAATATAACTAAATGGTCTAAAAAATTATTATTTATAAGTTTTATATTTACTCTTGCTATGGGAGTATTACTATTTACAGATTATTTAAATGTAAAAACTCATCATGAAGCCCCAATGTTTAGAATTAAAACAACTACTACTGGTGATGTAATTTATTATGATACTTTATTTTATGATGTCTATCGTTGCCATTTTAATGAAGAAAACGAGTCCTGGATAATTAAAAAAAATAATAATCCCTCTATTAAAGAATTACTAAATTTTTGTTAACAAAATATGTCAAATTTAAACAACTAACTTTTATTTATCTTGTTAAATTATTAAATAATAGTTATAATCAAATTAAGTAAAAGAGGTTGTTAAATGAAGTCTGATAAGTATTATAAAGATTTAAATATTATAAGAATACTTGCTATGTTCTCTGTTTTATTATATCACTTAAACATTTTAAAAGGGGGATATTTAGCAGTTTGTACTTTCTTTTTATTAAGTAGTTATTTATCTTGTATCTCTCTTTTTAAAAAAGAAAAAATATCAATACTCTCTTATTATAAAAATTTATTTGTAAAAATATACTTACCCATAATATTAATTGTTTTTATAACTATCTTTATTGTCTCTTATTTACCTAATATAATATGGATAAATATTAAACCCGAGGTAAAATCTATATTATTTAGTTATAATAACTTTTGGCAATTAAAAGCTAATCTTGATTATTTTGCCGGCAATATTAATTCACCTTTTACTCATCTATGGTATACATCTATTTTAATCCAATTTGATTTAGTATTTCCTTTTATTTATTTAATATTAAAAAAACTAGGAGATAAAATTCATAAGATAGTACCCATTATTATAACTTTACTTATTAGTATAATTAGTACTTTATATTTTTTTAAAACAAGTACATATTCTAATATAATGTTTTCATATTATAATACTTTTGCCCGAATGTTTTCTTTATGGTTTGGTGTATTTTTAGGATTTATTCATATTTATTATCAACCCTTAATTATTCATAAATTAAAAGAAAATCCTTTAAGTAAAATAATTTTTTATATTTATTTAATAATATTAATTAGTTTATTTATTTTTGCTTCGTCTACATCTAAATATTATGGACTAGCTATGATTTTAACCACTTTAATTACTTTAAGATTAATAGATTATGCTACTTTATCAACTAATAAAGAAAATATTATTAGTAAACTATTTAAATATCTTGCTAGTATCAGTTATGAAATTTATTTATTACAATATCCTTTAATTTATATCTTAAGTATTTTAATTACTAATAATTATCTTTTAATATTTTCAATTATTATACTAGTATTCATATTATCTAATATATTCCATTTTGCTTTCAAAAAACATTCTAAACTAAAACTAAAAATATTACAATCATCAATATTAATCCCTTTATTAATATTTACAATATTAGGTGTTTATAAATATCTTAAAACTCCTGATTATACTATAGAAATGAAAGCTTTAGAGCAAGAACTTGCAAGTAACGAAGAAAAATTATTACAAAAAAAGCAAGAATATCAATCTAAACTAATCGAAGAAAATAATAGTTGGGAAGAAGAATTAAGTAAACTAACCGCGAGTAAAGAAGAACTATCTAATATAGTTAAAAACTTAAAAATTACAGGTATTGGTGATTCTGTAATGCTTGGAGCAGTTGATAATCTATATAGTACTTTTAAAAATAGTTATTTTGATGCTAAAATATCTCGTACAGCCTGGTCTATCAATGATATATTATTAGATTTAAAAAGTAAAAATATTTTAGGTGATATTATAATTTTTAACTTAGGTGCAAATGGTGATTGTTCTAAATCTTGCAAAGAAAAAATTATGGCTACCTGTGGTGATAGAACTGTTTTTTGGCTTAATACAACTAATTTACCATCTGTAAATGAAACTCTAAAAGAATTTGCCGAAAGTTATTCTAATCTAACTATTATTGATTGGTATAATATTTCTAAAGACCACCAAGAATATTTTTATGCTGATGGTATTCATTTAACTTCTAAAGGTCGCATTGCCTATACAAACGCCATATATGAAGCTATTTATAATGATTATGCCAAAGTTTATGAAGAAAAAAAAGAAACTGCTATAAAAGACCATGAAAAAGAATTAAAAAATAAAATGACATTTATAGGAAGTGAATTATTATTAAATGCTTTTCCCTATATTCAAGAGTATTACCCAAATGCCTTATACTTAATTAATAAAGATTATACTTATAATTCTTTATTAGAAAACTTAGAAAAGAACATAAAAAATAATACTTTAACTAATCGTGTTATTTTAGTATTTGATAGTATTATTAACTTAAAAGAAAAAGAATATCAAGAAATACTTAAACTGTTAAAAAATAAAGAAGTATCTATCATTAATTTAACATCCCGTAATTTAACTAATCTTGCTACATCAAATATTAAAGTTTATAATTTCTATTCTGAAATAAAAAATCATCCTGAATATTTAATGATTGATAATGTTCATTTATCTAAAGAAGGGAATAATGCTTTAAAGGAATATTTAACAACTATTTTACCTAAAAACTAGTAAATAATCTTTAAAAGTCATAAAAAAAATAATGAAACGTACATTTTATTAAGAGGTGTTATATTTGAAAAAAATAAGTGTTATCTTACTAATATGTACGTTTTTATTTTCTTCTATTCCCACTTTAGTTAAAGCCGCCGATTCTCTTAATTTAGATGC
>CANPYU010000025.1 GCA_947588665.1 uncultured Bacilli bacterium
TTTCATTTGTTCTTCCTTGAATGTAAGGGGGTTTTATGAATAGGAGGCATTAGGTCATGATAGAAGAAATTTTATCCGTGATATTATTGTTTACAACAATAAAAAAGACACTTATCTTAATCAGTATTGATATAAAGATAAATGTCAATAAAAAGTAATTTTGTAGGCATTTGTTCTTAAATGTTCTACAACTTAATTGTAACATAATAAATTATAATTTGTAAATAACAAAACTAAAATATTTAAACTTATGAAAGAAACGACAATTATCCATTAAAATGTTTAAATACCTAAAAAATTATGCTAAAATAATTATGGTGATATAAAAATGTGTGGATTTTGTGGCTATATAAATAAAAAAGAAAAAGATAAAAAAGTAATCAATGAAATGAGTAAAATGATTATTCATCGTGGTCCTGATAGTGAAGGTCTATATACTGATAACTTATTACACATGGCATTCCGTCGCTTAAGTATAATAGATTTAAACACTGGTAATCAACCTATATATAACGAAAACAAAAACTTAGTAATTTTATTTAATGGAGAAATATATAATTATCAAGATTTACGAAAAGAACTTATTGCTAAAGGACATAAATTTAGTACTGAAACTGATACGGAAGTAATTCTTCATGGCTATGAGGAATATGAGGAACATATCTTAGATAAATTAAGAGGTATGTATGCTTTTGTAATTTGGAATATTGAAACTAAAGAATTATTTGGTGCTCGTGACATATTTGGTATTAAACCTTTTTATTATACTATTATGAATGATACTTTTATATTTGGCAGTGAAATAAAAGCCTTTTTACCACATCCTGATTTTGAAAAAAAAGTTAATCCTGATGCTTTAAAAACATATTTAACATTTCAATACAATCCTTTAAATGAAACCTTCTTTAAAAATGTCTTTAAATTGCCCCCAAGACATTACTTAAAATATAAAGATGGTAAATTAGATATCAAAGAATATTACAGTTTTAGTTATCAACCAACCAAAAAAGTACCATATAAAGAAATGGTAGAAAAGATTGATAAAGAAGTAAAATCATCTGTTGAACATCATAAAATAAGTGATGTTAAAGTTGGGGCTTTCTTAAGTTCTGGTATAGACTCATCCTATATAGTATCCTTATTAAAACCTAATACTACCTTTACTGTTGGTTTTGAAAACTTAGGCTTTAATGAAATAGATGCTGCCCAACATTTAAGTGAATTATTAAAAATTGAAAATAAAAATGAAGTTATAACTCCTGATGAATTTTTTGAAGTTTTACCTAAAGTTCAATATTACTCTGATGAACCTCATGCTAATTTATCAAGTGTTCCTCTCTATTTTTTAAGTGCTTTAGCCAAAAAAGATGTAACTGTTGTTCTCTCTGGGGAAGGAGCCGATGAATTATTTGGTGGCTATCAAACATATGATAACAGTTTAATTATTCGCGCCTACCGTCATCTACCTAAATTTATTCGTAATTTTAATTTAAAAATTGCCAAAAAACTTCCTGATATTAAAGGTAAAAGCTTTTTAATTCGTGGTGCCAAAACTTTAAGCGAAAGTTATATAGGTCAAGCAAGTATTTTTAGTGAAGAAGAAGCAAATGCCATTCTTTCATCTAACTATAAAAGCAATATTAAACCTACTGATATAACTAAACCATATTTTGATGAAACAAAAGGTCTAGATGATGTAACAAGAATGCAATACATTGATATGAATTTATGGCTCCCTAATGATATTTTGCTTAAAGCCGATAAAATGACTATGGCTAATTCCTTAGAATTAAGGGTTCCATATCTCGATAAAGAAGTATTCAATTTAAGTTTAACTTTACCTAAAAAATATAAACTCCATAAAAAAATAAGTAAAAAAGCTCTAAGAGAAGCTGCTTCAAAAAGAATACCCGAGGAATGGTTTAATCGTCCTAAATTAGGCTTCCTAGTTCCATTTAAAGAATATTTAAAAGAAGAAAAATATTACAATATTATAAAAGCAGAATTTGAAAGTGAATATGTAAAAAAATTTTTTAATCAAACTAAAATATTAACCATTTTAGAAAATCATCATACTGGTCAAAAAAATGCGCACCGTGAAATATATACTATTTATTCTTTTCTTTTATGGTATAAAGAATATTTTATGAATAATGAAGCTAAAATTTAAAATATTTCTTTTGTATTTGCTACTTTTTTAAAAAGTTATTTATTTTAATATTATTTAATCTGCTATTTATTAATTTAATTGTTAATCTTTTTTTCTAAATTAAAATTTGTTATAATAAAATTAATTAAAAAAGGAGTTTCTAATGAAAGAAAAAATTATTAAAATAGCTATTTTCATATTAATTATTTTACTTATAATAATATTATTAGTGGTCGGATTCAAAAAACTTTATTATAACTATCAAGTTAAACACGCTGTAATTATAGTAGAATTAAAAGATAATTTAACTGCCGAATTTTTAAGTGATATTAAAGTATCAGATTATATTATTGATATTAATGGTAAAATTATCAACGATTATAAAATAGACACAAAAAAATTAGGCCCCAAAAAAGTTAAATTTGAATACATTAATGATGATAATATTAAAATTAAACAAGAATATACTTTAGAAATAAAAGACCGAGTACCACCACTTGTTTGGCTAGGAAGTTCTTACACTGTAAACGTAAATAGCAATATTGATTTAACTGAAAAAATCATGTGTGGTGATAACTATGACCCCAACCCAACTTGTGAAATAGTAGGGGATTATGATATGACGACGGCCGGGACTTATCCTCTAACTTTTAAAGCTACCGATGAAAGTGGTAATATAACTGAAAAGCCTTTTAATCTCTATGTCAAAGCTCCTACCCCTTCAACTGGTGGAGGAACCGGAGGTGGAACCACCACATTACCTCCCGGAATTCCTTTTAGTGATGCGATAAAAAATTATAAAAATAAAGATACTGAAATAGGAATAGACATCTCAGAATGGCAAGGCGAAGTAGATTTTAATAAATTAAAAGCTGCTGGAGTCGAATTTGTTATTTTAAGAGTTGGTAGTACCAAAGGTATTGATGGAGAATATTTTGTTGATAAACGTTTTAAAGAAAATATTGAAAAAGCTAATGCTATTAACATGCCAGTTGGAATATATTTTTATTCTTATGCCGATAGTAAAGAAAAAGCTATAAAAGATGCCAAATGGATATTAAAACAAATAAAAGGTTACAAAGTCGATTTACCAATTGCGTTTGACTGGGAGAACTGGAGCTTTTATAATGAATTTAATTTAAGTTTCTTTGGCTTAACCGATATGGCTACCTCATTTTTAGATGTTTTTAAAAAAGCCGGTTATGAAGGAATGCTTTATAGTAGTAAAACGTATTTAGAACAAGTATGGCTAAAAACTAATTATCCAGTATGGCTCGCCCATTATGTTGATGAAACAAACTATGCTGGTGAGTATCAATATTGGCAAATGTGTAGTGATGGTCGTGTTGATGGTATTTATGGAGATGTCGATATAAATATTCGTTATAAATAATAAAATAAATAATATAATTTACTGGTGATTAATATAAAAACAATTGGAGTTATCATACGTAAATTTACCGAAAATAATCAAGATTTCATTGGAAATAGAGAAGATTTATATACTTTTTTACAAGAATTTAATGTTAATATTATAGGTATTCCCATAAACATAGATTTTAATAAAATAAAAAATATTATTAAACTATGTGATGGCCTAATTTTACCTGGAGGTTCTTCTTTTCATTCTAATGATTTTTTATTAGTTAATTATCTTTATCAAAATAACATTCCCACTTTAGGAATTTGTTTAGGAATGCAATCTCAAGCTGAATGTTTCAATAATCATTTAGAAAAGAAAATTAACAATCACAATTTAAAAACTAATTATGCCCATTATGTAACTATAAAAAAGGGTAGTTTACTCTTCAAAATAATAAAAAAAGAAAAAATAATGGTAAATTCTCGCCACAATTATGTTATTCCCAAAACTAATTTTCTAGTAAATGCTTTTAGTGAAGATGGTTATATTGAGGGGATAGAAGATAGTTCTAAAAAATTTTTTTTAGGTATCCAGTGGCATCCTGAAAGTCTAAAAGATAGTAATAGTTATGCTCTTATAAAATATTTTATTAATATTCTCTAATTAAAAAATCTTACTGCTCTAAAGTAAGATTTTAAATATATGTAGAACTCTCTCCAACTCTAATTAATCTTTTTCATAAAAACTTTTAATTGCCACCAATACTCTTTTAATATTTTCTTCTTTAAATGGTTTATTTAAAACATCTAAAATAGGATAAGTAAATGCTTTTTTAATTGTTTCTTCCGTATCATCACCCGTAATAATAACTACCGGAATTTTATCAAATAATTCTTTTTCTTTCATGTATTCTAATACTTGAAAACCATTCATACTCGGCATATTAAGATCAAGTAATATTGCATAAACATCATTATTATCTAAAAGTTCTATTGCTTCTTTACCATTATTAGCTTTAAGTATTTGATAATCTTCTCCAATATTTTTTTCAATAAAATTTAGCATAATATTAGAATCATCCGCAATTATAATTTTTTTAGTATTATCACTTACACCTTCAAAATAACTATCTAATAATTCTTTAATTCTAAAAATAGTCTCTTTTAAGATTACAAAATTATTTGTTATAAACTCTTTATTACTTTCTTTACCCGCCATTTCATGTTGTAAAAATATATCAGCATCTTTCATAAAACCTAAATATTTAGCTTCACTTTTAGTACTATGAGCTAAAATCCCATAATTATTAAAATCATCATGATCTTTATAGTATTCTAAATTTTTAAGTTTTTCTTCTAAGCTATCATTAAATTCTTTTAATGAATCATTATAAGAATTCATATCTCCCCAAAATTCCAAGCTTTCATCCACTAAAACACCATAATCTTTTAATAATTCTATCTTTTCCATTCTCATCACTCCTCCTTTAGAATTTATTTTAAAAATTTATGTAAAACTTTATTTAATAAATATCTATCAATTGGTTTAGATAAATAATCATCAAATCCTGCATTTTTATACTTTTCATCTGTTCCTTCAATTGCATCTGCGGTTAACGCAACAACCGGAACATCAAACCCAGGGATTTCTTTAAGTTCATTTAGACACTCAATTCCATTCATTTTTGGCATCATAATATCCATTAAAATCAAATCAAAAGTCTGACTTTTAGCTTTTTCTAAAGCTTCCATTCCACTTTCAGCACAAACAATATCAAAATGATAAGGCTTTAAAATATTTTGAGCAACTTTCAAATTAATTTTAGAGTCATCCACCACCAATATTTTTTTATCTTTAAGACTATTATAATCAATCTCTATTTCTTCTGCAGCACTTTCAGGAATTTCCATACTAACAATTTCTTGCTCTAGATACACCCTGAAAGTTGAACCTTCACCATATTTACTAACAACATTTATTCTGCCACCCATCATCTCTACTAAACTCTTAGTTATCGCAAGCCCTAAACCAGTTCCTTCAATCGTGGTATTTTTATCTTCATCTATTCTTTCAAACTTATTAAATAACTTATCAATATTTTCTTTTTTAATTCCTCGACCAGTATCTTTAACTGATATATATAATAAACTAGTTTTAGTATCCATTCTATTAATGCAATTAACAATAAATTCTATATTTCCTTCATCAGTATACTTAGCCGCATTAGTAAGTAGATTTAAAATAATTTGTTTTACTTTAGCAACATCACCTTTTAAAATTCCTGGTAAATCTTCACTGCAAGTATATTTAAATTCTATAGGTTTATCTTGAAGTCTTGGATTTATAAGCTTACATAAAGAATTAAATACCTCTCTAGGATTATATTCTTTTGCTACTATTTCCATCTTATTAGCTTCTATCTTTGATATATCAAGTATTCCATTAACAATCTCCAGTAAATTATTAGAAGCATCCACAATATCTTTTGCAAAACCTTTAGTTTCTTCTCCTAAATCTTTTTGCTCTAACATACATTCACTAAAACCTACAATCGCATTTAAAGGTGTTCTTATTTCATGAGACATATTAGATAAAAATTCTGTTTTAGCTTTATTAGCTTTTTCTGCCTGAGTTTTAGCCATATCTAATTGTTCAATCATTTTTACATCAGGATTTTCAATAGTAAAATACATTATAACCATAACTAAAGCCATTACTGGATTAAATAATAATAATTGGGGATTAGAAGCCTGAATAGATGTTGATATTAACATGAGTATCAACAATATAATAATAGGAGTAAATTCTTTACTATTAAGCTTTTTTCTAGCTCTAAATAATTCAATTAACATTAAAACACATAAACTAACAATTATCCCTGCGGCAAACATAGTTGCTGGCCCCTGCGTATATCCTGTAGCGCCATTATCAAGTAAAATAAATTTAACAGGTAATAAAAGAATAATAATTAAAAGAGTAATATAAAAAATATTAATAAATAAATTAAATTTATTCTTATTATTTTCTAAACTCAAATTTCTTTTTCTAACTTTATCACAAATTATTAAAGTATATTTTGTTATTAAAATAAACCAACCAACAATAACTCCTACAAATAATTTACTTAAAAGTAAAAAAATATCTAAACCTAAACCTTCTTTTACTAAAGAAGTATTACCAGTCATATATAAAATAAACTCTATGATTATAGCATTTAAATTAGTTATTAACATTTTTTTATAAATCTCAGTATCATCATTAGCCACTCTTTTCTTTATAAAAAATAGAACCACAATTAATCCTAAATAAAGAGTAGACATAAAAAGCATAACCATTTGAATAACCTTAAGCACTTCTAACCACCTCTATTATAATTATACAATAATTCTAAAAAATTTAAAAGTCAATAAATAAAATAACATAAAAAAAGGAAAACTTAATTTTCCATTTTTCTAACTCTTGTTTTTCCTTTTAATTCTTCATAAATTTTATTAAAATAATTATAATCAATTTTAGTGGCATTTAAATAAGGAATATTATCAGTTAAAATAAAATCTGATGGTATTTCAAATGGATATAAACTTCCACTATTTACAATTAAAGATTTCATTTTTTCTTCATCCATATCATTTACATCATTAGGAATTAAAAATGCTACAAACTCTTCCCAAGAACGACCAGTCTCCGTCATAATAATTGCACAATCTTTGATGAAAGGTAAAGCTCTAATTTTAGCTTCAATGGTATCTAAAGAAAATTTAAAATCTTCTCTTGTTACTACTCTTGTCGTTCTTCCTGTTATATGCACAAATCCATTTTCATCCATATAACCTAAATCCTTAGTATCAAACCATTCTTCTCCATCACTTGTATATGTTTTAGCTTTTAAAGATTCTTCTAATAAATTTTCATAATGTTTAAATCTACTATCACTTTGCTCAAAAACAAGTCCTATTTTTCCTGGTTCTACTAATTCATGTGTATCTTTATCCACAAATATTAAATTAGTTCCAATAACTGGATATCCTGCACTACCATTTATATTTTTTTGATTGCTATTAGCCGTAATTGCCCCTGCAAATTCATTCTGCCCATAAGCATTGCAAATTTCTCCTTGATAGCCTTTAGCTCGTGCTATCTCTATCATTTTATCTAGCTCTTCCTTATCCATTTTAGAACCAGCACCCATAATTGTTCCAATATAAGACATATCTTTAATTTCCTCATCACTCATAATAAGTCTAATAAATACTGGTGCTGTAAATGTACTAACTTTAGCATCTTTTCTTAAATTATATTTTTCTTTGTAAGCTGGAAAATCTTTAATAAAACCATTTAATTTATTAGATAAATCAGGTGTTCCATTTCCTCCAATTGACACTACTTCCGCTCCACTTAAAATACCTGTATATAAAGTTGTAACTAATCCTAAACCAATTTGTGAAGGTATATTTTTAATTAATACATCACCATCACCAATAGGATAATCAACAAAAAGCATTTTCTGAGCTGCAGAATTAACACTAAAATCTGTATGACTAATAGGTTTAGCCGGTCCTGTAGTTCCACTACTATTAATAATTAAAGTAACTTTTCCCTCTTTATATTCTGCTGCATTCTTAACTATATTTTTACTCTTATATAATTCTTCATAAAGCATAATATCGTTATGCTCTTCTTTTGCATTTGCTACAACTACTTTAATTCCTTTTTCGTTAATAATCGGATTAAGAGGTAAAAAACACTCATCCATAACTATTAAATCTAAATTACATTCTTCAACATTATGTTTCATATTAGGAACTGCTTTCATATAATCAATATACTTACTAATTGCTCCCAATTTACTTATAGCTAAAAAATTAACTACTTCTTCAATACTTCCATTAAGCATAATTCCAACCATGGAATTTTCTTTAATTCCTATTTCGTTTAAACCATTTGCAGCTTTATCTACAAGCTCTAAAACTTCTCTATGAGTATATCTTTTTTTACTTTCTAAAACATATACTGCCGCCTCATCTAAATGCTCTAAAGCATAATTTTTATAAGTCGTATAAAAAGTATTATGTACATCAAAATAAGCTTTCTCATTATCTCGATAATTAACTGTCCAAGGTTTATCATAATAAATTGAACCAGTAAGTGGTCCTTGTATTTTTCCTAGATGTAAATCCCTTAAATATAAGTCTCTAACTATCATATGACTTAAATTTTTTTCAATTCGATAATTCATAAAAAATTTCCTCCATAAACTAATCTAACTATATAATATATTTTTATATAAATCAATATTTTATTGCATTCATTGTATCATATATGATACAATAATGACGGTGACTTTACTTATGAGATATGATCCTAGTTATGTTGACTACTCTTATGATGGTGAACTTTTAAATGAAGCCTTTATCAAAGATTTTATTAGATTTCGCAAAGAAAATAATTTAACCCAAGATTTATTTGCTAAATTCTCTAATGTTTCTCGCGAAAAAATAGCTCGAATTGAAAATGGTAGCCATTCGCCAAGTATTTTAAGTTTATTAAAAATATTAGGTCCTATTGGTTATACTATAAAAATTGAAAAAGTTAATCAGACAAAAAGATATTAACTAATTGTTCAAATTATTTTTATATGTTAAAATATAATTAAAATAAGGAGAATATTTATGGAATTAACTGAAGTAATTAAAAATAGAAGAAGCATAAGGCACTTTAATAAAGAAAAATTATCAAAAGAAACAATCACTAAAATTTTAACTAGTGGCCTTTTAGCTCCCTCTGCCAAAAACCGTCAACCCTGGAATTTTATTGTTATAACAAATGAAGATCTAAAAAAAGAAATTGGCAAGTTATTAGCCGCCAAAACTACCGATGAGACAAATCTTACTTGTGAAGTAATTAAAGAAAGTGAAGCTCTTATTCTTGTTTTTGGAGATATTGAACATGAAATTTTTGATACTATCTCCATTGGTGCCTGCATTGAAAACATGATACTAGAAGCTTATAACTTAAATGTTGGCTCACTTTGGATTGGCTTTATTCTTCAAATTGAAGAAGAACTAAAAAAGAAATTTAACACTAATAAAAAACTAATCTCCGCGGTTGCTTTAGGATATACTGACTCATTCCCTAAAGCTCGTCAAAGAAAAACTTTAGAAGAATGTACTAAATGGTATAACTAGTTTATTAAATGTATGCAAAAATCTAAAAATCTGATATAATATAGTAACAATTAAAATAATAAGGTGATATAATGAATAGATATGAAAATACTAAAAAAGTAGGTTTTTTAGGAATAATAGGTAATTTATTTTTGCTTATTATTAAATTAATTGTTGCTGGAGCAAGTAAAAGTAAAGCCATGCTTGCAGACGCGATAAATTCTGCTGGTGATATTTTTTCATCTCTAATGACTTATATAGGAAACAAAATTGCAAGCACTCCCAGTGATGATGATCATAATTTTGGTCATGGTAAAGCAGAATATATTTTCTCTATGCTTATCAGTATTTTTATGTTAATAATTGCAATAAAAATATTTTCTGATTCTTTAATTTCTATTCTTACCAAAAAAGAAATAATTTTTTCTTATTACTTAATTATTGTTTGTCTTATAACAATATTAACTAAAATAGGTTTATATTTATATTGTAAAGAAGCCTACAAAAAACATACTAACATTTTAATTAAAGCTAGTATGAAAGATCATCGTAATGATGCCATATTAACAATAGGTACTCTTATATCTATAATATTAAGCAACCATGGTTTTTATTATGCAGATGGCATCTTTGGCTCTATTACCTCTATTTATATATTTATAAGTGGCTTAAATATATTTTTAGAAAGTTATAAAGTTTTAATGGATGTCTCTTTAGATAACGAAACCAAAGAAAATATTATTAATTTTATATTAAAAAATAAAGATGTTTTAAATATATCTGACTTTAATACAGTTGCTACTGGATATAAGTATATTGCTATATTAACTATTAATGTTGATGGTAATCTAAATACTTTTACCTCTCATAAAATCGCGGATAATCTTGAAAAAGAAATAACTGAAAAATATCGTAAAATATATAAAGTTATAATTCATGTTAATCCAGTTTTGAAAGACGAAACAAAAGCTCCCTAAAGCATTCAATATGCTTTTTTTCATCTAATATAATTCTATATAATAGTGCTTTAATATATTTATCATTAATTATCTTAATATGTTGTTCATATTTTCTAATTGTATTTTTCTCTAACCTTATATTGTATATAAGCATCTTTTTTATATCATCTTCATAATTAACAAAACTTCCACTGTAATATAAATAGTAATTAGTTTTCTTATCTAAAAATTTAAATATTGGTTTACCACCCAATAAAGTAATAATCTTACCAAGTAACTCTAAATGTTTCATTTCAACCATTGCTATTTTCTTTAATACTTGAGCAAAATACTCATATTCATTAAATTTATTTAAATATTCATAGATATACTGATTAATCGCATTTTCTTCTCCATTAAAACCTGTATAATCTTCTAATAATATATTAGCATAATCTAAATTTTTATTTTCTACTTTAACTAAAGGATAAGGAATATTTAATCTACATTCCATAATATCACCCATTAAACTATATTCTAAAACAAAAAATACTTGCATTTTATACATGATTTAGTATATAATATAAACAGGACAAACAAAAAGAGGCACTTTGTTGGTGTTCTCAGTCCAATATTGTTGGTTTTGAACACCTAACAAATTGTAGGTGTTCTATTTTTATATTAGTTATTTTAAAATTCTGGCAACAAGTACCAAAATCAAAACAAGTACAATCAAGTACTCCATAACTCTCCTTAAA
>CANPYU010000026.1 GCA_947588665.1 uncultured Bacilli bacterium
AAATTTAGCAAAAAAAATAAGTTCTTTTCTTTTGCTAAATTTTATTTCTATTTCTAAATCTGTTTTTCTAAGTTTATTATTTTAAAATCTTTTTTTAAATCTAGTTTTTGGTTTTCTAGTTTTTAAAATTTTAATTCTTGCCTTTTTAAGTTTTTTAAAATTCCTTAAGTTTATCTGTTTTTAAATTAAGTTTAGTTATCTTAACTTTAAATTTTTAAGGCGGTTTTGAATTTTTTTAAATTTTTAAGTTTTTTAATTTTGGTTTTAAACTCTTAATCTTTATCCTTCAAATGACTTAAGCCTTGATATATATTATAAGGATTTACTTTTAAATTTGTTTTTTAATTTCTAAATCTGGTCTTTTGATTTTATTTTTTCTTCTTTCTTCTTCTTCCATTTAAAAACTACCTACTTTTAATAGATAGTCTTTCTTTGTTGGAATCAGTCTTTATTCTGACACAGATGCAGTAACATTGCCGTCAAGAACTAAAGAAACATTTATATTATTACCCATGTCAGCATCATTTTGAGAACTGGCATCATTTGGATATTCTACAACTAAGTAATAATATTTAGTTTTACCATTTTCGTCTGAAACATCTTCAATTGACTTATTCAAATTTTCTTCTCCATCATCAGATACAATCACACTTCCTTTATTTATAGTACCAGAAGCTACTGGATTTGAAAAACTGCTTAATTTAGTACTAAGTAAATTTTTCGTACAGTCATTTTGTCCTCCATCATTTTTTTGCCCATTCGCAGTATAATAATAATGAATTTCATTACCACCAGATCCAACACCTGGTTCTTTTACAAGCCCACAAGTTGTTTTACCTTCATCAAGAACTAATGCTGCATTCTCTTCAAATAAAGTCCATTTTAAATTCGTGCCTACTGTCGTTCCTGTCGAATCTACTTTTAATTTATATGCAAAATCGTAGGTCTGTTCATCACCTGCTTCTTTTGTAGCTTTTGCAGTTGCACTAATGATTGCCATTCCGCCTGGATAATCAATTTTACTCTCAACAGTTGACCCAGTTAAAGTAAATGTTGTGCCTTTAACTTCCTTAGTAGTTACTTCTACTTTAGCTTTTCCATCATCAGTTCCAGTTGTAGTCGCTGTAAAATAAGCAAATGTGGCGCCTACGACCGCTACAAGTAGCGTCGCAACAGCAAGACCGTTTATGAAACTCTCTTTTTCCTTTCCTTCTTTTTTCTTTTCCTCCTTTGACTCTTAAAAAATCATATCAAATTATTTTTATTATTTAGGGGAAATGTTAAAAGTTATATTGAAAAAAAGTTGGATTTTTGTTATATTATTGTTAAGCTATGGAGGCGTTTGTATGAAATTTGAATTATATAAGCAGGAAAGGAATGTAATTGTAGGGATTCTTGTTTGTACTTTAGTTGCAGTTATTGGCTATTCTTTTGCGTATTTTTTATCTGGAACTTCAGTAATAGGTGAAGGAGCACGGACTGATGGAACTACTGCTAAATTGCCGACTGTTACATATAATGCTGGTAATGCTGGTTTGACTTTAGAAAATGCTTATCCTGGTAAGAAAGCAACTAAAGAATTTACAGTAACTTTTGCTGGTAATGATAGTAGTAAAAATGAAAAAATTGCTATTAAGTTAAAGATAACAAGTAATAGTTTTAAAATGTGTTCAGCGGTAGAAGATGAAAATCGAAATGGTTGTGATATTGATGATAATTCTCCTCAGTTAGTGGCTAAATTAGAAAAAAATGGTGAAGTTATTAGTGGTGTTGATGGTACAGAGATTGATTTAACTGGAAAGACTAAAGATGATGCAATTTTGTGGACAGATGATATTAGTTCTGATACAACATATACTGTTACTATTGAGTTTAAAGAAACCGGGAAAGATCAAGGACATAATGCTGGCAAGAATTTTATTGGTTCAATTGAAGTAGAGTTTGCAGATACAGAAGAGTAGGGGCTCTTTTTTATTTTTTTATTATTTTAATATTGCGAATATTTTGAGCTTATGTTATACTTTTAAATAGTAGGGAGTGTGTCTGTGATGGAAGATACTAATTTACAAGAACAATACGCTTTATTAGAACAAGAACAGAAAGAGGATAAAAAGAAAACTATAATTATTATAGTTTTATGTATATTAATTATTTTAGTTACTTTATTGGGCTTGTTTTTTGCTTATTCAAATTTGGATAATGCTTGTACTTTGAATTGTGATACTGATAAAGATGGGAAATGTGATCTTAATTGTGATACCAATGGTGATCATGTGTGTGATATAAATTGTGATAGAGATGGTAATGGAATTCCTGATACTAATATAGATTATTATGGAGATTTAAAAGCACACTTTAATATAGATACTAATGGTGATGGTATTCCTGATGTTAACTTAGTTAATAAAGATGTTAATGGTGATGGTGTATGTGATTTTAACTGTGATATAGATGGTGATGGAAGACCAGATACTAATATAGATTTTGATAATACAAATACTTGTGATGTAAATTGTGATACTAATAATGATACTGTTCCAGATATGAATGTGGACACAGATAAAGATGGCAAACCAGATATTAATGTTGATACTAATAATGATGGCAAACCAGATTTAAATTTAGATACAGATGGCAATAATAAATGTGATCTTAATTGTGATACTAATGGAGATAATGAGCCTGATACTAATCTTGATACAGATGGTGATAGAAAACCAGATTTAAATTTAGATACAGATGGTGATGGTAAATGTGATCTTAATTGTGATACAAATAATGATGGCAAACCAGATTTAAATCTTGATTATGATAAAGATGAGAAATGTGATTATAATTGTGATACCAATGGAGATAATAAGCCAGATAAAAATTTAACTGATCAAGATACTACTGGCGATGGTAAATGTGATGTAAATTGTGATAACAATGGTGATGGAATGCCTGATACTAATCTTGATATAGATGGCGATAATAAATGTGATTTAAATTGTGATACAGATGGTGATGGAAGACCGGATGTAGATATAGATGTTGATAGAGATAAGAAACCGGATGTGGATGTTGATACTAATAATGATAATAAACCGGATAAGAATTTGTCAGGACAAGATAAAGATAATGATGGTAAATGTGATGTTAACTGTGATACAGATGGTGATAAAATACCGGATTATAATGTTGATTTAGATGGTAATGGAACTTGTGATTTAAACTGTGATACCAATAAAGATGAAAAATGTGATTACAATTGTGATGTTAATAATGATGGGAAACCAGATAGTAATATAAAAGATAAAGATGATAGTACTTGTAACCTTGATTGTGACACTAATGGTGATGGTAAGTGTGATCTTAATTGTGACACTAATAATGATGGGAAACCAGATTTAAATCTTGATTATGATAAAGATGGTAAATGCGATTTTAATTGTGATACCAATGAAGATAATATTCCTGATAAGAATTTAACTAATCAAGATACTAATAAAGATGAAAAATGTGATCTTAATTGTGATACTAATGGCGATGGAATGCCTGATACTAATCTTGATACAGATGGCGATAATAAATGTGATGTTAACTGTGATACTAATGGTGATGGAAAACCTGATGTAAATTTGGATGTAGATCGTGATAAAAAACCAGATGTGGATGTTGATACTAATAATGATAATAAACCGGATAAGAATTTATCTGGACAAGACACAGATAATGATGGTAAATGTGATGTTAACTGTGATACTAATGGTGATAAAATACCGGATTATAATGTTGATTTAGATGGTAATGGAACTTGTGATTTAAACTGTGATACCAATAAAGATGGTAAATGCGATTATAATTGTGATTTAGATAATGATGGAAAATCTGATAGTAAATCTTGCACTCTTAATTGTGATATAAATGGTGACGGAATACCTGATTTAAACATTGACAAAGATGGTGATGGTAAATGTGATGTTAACTGTGATACAGATGGTGATGGCAGACCTGATGTTGATGTTGATTATAACCACAGTGAGATTCCACAGTTTAATAAAGATACAGATGGTGATGGCAAACCTGATGATAATTTAATGAATCAAGATACAAATAAAGATAATAAATGTGATTTAAACTGTGATACCAATGGTGATGGTTGGCCAGATACAAATATAGATACAGATGGTGATGGCAATCCTGATGTAAATATAGATAAAAATAATGATGGTAAGTGTGATTATAATTGTGATACTAATGGTGATGGAAGACCAGATACAAATATAGATACTAATGGTGATAAAGAACCAGATGAGAATAAAAATAATCAACCTGATGAGAATGGCAATTGTAAATTAAATTGTGATACCAATGGAGATAATATTCCTGATAAAAATGTTGATACAGATGGTGATGGTGCATGTGATTTAAACTGTGATCCAAATAATACAGGACAATGTACACTTAATTGTGATACTAATGGAGATAAAAAGCCAGATACCAATGTAGATAAGAATAAAGATGATGTTTGCGACTTTAATTGTAAAGATACAAGCGGCAATTGTACACTTAATTGTGATACTAATGGTGATGGAAATCCTGATACTAATATAGATAAAAATAATGATGGCAAACCAGATACTAATGTAGATAAAAATAATGATGGTAAATGTGATCTTAATTGTGATACCAATGGTGATGGTGTATGTGATCTAAATTGCGATAATAGTGGAGATGGAAATCCTGATACTAATATAGATAAAAATGGCGATGGTAAATGTGATGCTGTTTGTGATGGCAAATTAAGTAATGATGCTAATTTAAAAAACTTGAATGCTGGTAGATATTCGCTTAGACCTACATTTTCTCCAAATGTTACAGAGTATTCAATAGTTGTAGGTGAAAATGTTGATTCTGTTAATATTGCAGGTGAAACTAATGATCCAAATGCAAAGGTGGAAGGATTTGGGACATATCAAGTAGGTGAAGGAACAACAAGAATTCCAATTGTAGTTGTAGCTGAAGATGGAACTGTTAAAACATATTATATTACTGTTGTTAAAGAGCAAAAATCTTCTACATCTGAAGGTGGAGATAGTGTATTTGAATTTGATACAGAAAATGGACAACTTTTAGTAAGTTATACTAAGTCACTTAAAGCTGAAAATATTATACCTGGAGATATATTAGATCCTCAAACATTTACATTAAAGAATAATTCTACTTCAACTATTACTTATAGAATTAATTTAGTTGAAATAACTAATACTTTTGAGACAGATAATTTTAGATATTCTTTAACAAAAGATGGAAAAATTATTGTTCCAGAAACGGAAGCTCCTAAAACTACTAAAGCTACTATTGCTGATAATTTAGTTATTGAAAGTGGAAAAGAATCTAACTTTGAATTACAATATGTCTTTAGAGATATTGGTAGAGAGCAAAATCAAGATCAAGGCAAAAATTATTCTGCTAAAGTAGAAATTGAAATTATTAGTGTTAGTTAAAGCATTTGATAGAGGGTAACAATTAACTTTGTTATTCTCTTTTTTGTTATAAAAATTGGGAAATAATATTGTATTTTGAATGATTATGGTCTATAATAAAAGTAGAATAGGAGGGGCCTAGTCATGAGAGAAAAAACTTCTTTTGGGAAGGCTATGAAAATTATTGGTAAAGTTCTTTCGTGGGCTTTATTTCTAATATTATTAGTCGCTGCAGCTTTTTTAATTTATTATTATATAGCGACTAAGATATATACGGCTAAAGGTCCTGGTTATGAGCCAAAATATTCCATTTATACAATTATCAGTGGGTCTATGCATCCAACAATTAAAGTTTATGATACTATAATTAATGAAAGAGTTGATAATCCCAGTGATATTCAAGTGGGAGATGTAATAACTTTTGTTTCAACTAGTTTGTTAACTCCTGGAACAACTATTACTCACAGAGTAGTTGGAATTACGGAAGATAGTGATGGAGAGGCTTGTTTTCGAACTAAAGGGGATTATAATGGGGTTGAAGATCAAAGTTGTGCGAAGTTTAGAAATATAATTGGAAAAGTTATTCTTAAAATTCCTCAATTAGGAAGAGTTCAATTTTTTCTTGCTTCTCGAGCAGGATGGTTATTATGTATTTTACTTCCAGCAGTGTACATTATAGGTAGAGATATTATGAAAATTTGTAAGCTTACTTCAATTAAAAATACTACTGATATGATGAATAATAGAAAAAAAGATCCTAAAAAAGCTAAATTAGAAGAAGAAAGAAAAAAGGAACTAAAAAGAAAACTTTTAAAAGAAAATGTAGATAAGGAAGAAAGTTATTATAAAGAACCGGAAATAAAAGAAATAGATAAAAGCAATAAAAAAAGAAGAATTAAAGATTAGTTTAGTTCTTCTTATTAAATTCTTTGGCTAATAAGCCTTTTTTATTTAGTTTATTATAGTTTTTGGGATTAATTATAAGATCATATTCTCCAATAAATTCATATATATGAGGATTAAATCCAAGTTTAAAATTATTTAAACCTTTATAGGGGTTGGTTTCTTTAAAATCACCTGTAAAACCATTTAAATCTAAGTATTTATAATTATTTTTATAATATTCAATAATATTATAATGAAGAAAGTAATTAGCATTAAATTTTTTATATAAAGGATCAATACCACTTATAACAATATTTACACGATTATTATTTTTGATTGTAAAAGCTCCCGCAATATAAGTTTCTTTGTTTTCTTTTAAGCCGTATGTAGCTATTTCAATATCATTTTTATAAGATAATAATGTTTTATCTGAAGCCATTTTTTCATTGATATTTAAAGCAGAAGCATTATTAATTAATTTTTCAGATAAAATATTATTTTTTTCTAATTCTTTGTTATATAATTCTTGGCTATTTAATAAATAAGTTTCATAATTTATTTTTATAAGAAATAAATCACATGAAGAGTTTTTTTCAAAAATATTATAATAATTTTTATAATAATATTCATTAATATTTTTTTTATTTTTTATAAAATTATAAAAAATATCTATTTTGTCTTTAGTGGCTTTTTCGAATATTAAACCTTTTTTTGTAGCTTTTCTAATTTTATTTTTAGTGTTTTTAGAAAGTTTATCAAAAGAATAATCTTGGAGATTTAATATAGCGTTAAATCTTGGAAACATGGATTCAAAATATAGATTATCTTTTAATTTATAATAGCCACTTTCTTTTAGAAAATCTTTTACTGTAATATTTTGATTATAGTTAGTTATTTTTGAATATGGATTTATTTCACCAATAGCTATTTCTGGGTTAATTTTAATAAAATCTAGTTTTTTTTGATAATGTTCTTTAATTGCTTCAGTAAATTTTTTTAATAGATCATCATCGAAATAATCAATTAAAAATCCTTTGGGTGAATAGCCATATTTGTGAGATATATTTATTTTTTTAATTAAAATTAAGGCTGCTGCTTTAATAATTCCTAATTCATCAACGTACCCCAATAAATCATATTCATAGTTATTTTCCGTCATAAATAGTGCATAATTGGAAGTTTGATAATGAGATTTTAAAATATGATTGTGTGCAAAAGCATCAAACTCGGCGATTGTTAATTCTTTTAAATGCATTTTGGGTCCCCCTTTAAGAATACGCCTATTTTAACATAATTTCTCTTAATAGTCAAATTATATAAATTTATTGACTAGTTTGGAAAATATAGTATAATATTAATAGGAGGAAAGAAAATGACTAAAAAGAAAGAAAAAACTTTTTTAGATAAAATAAGTTTAGATTTTAGTAAAATTCTTGTGGGTAATATTATACTTAATGTGTTGTTTTTAATTATGGGATTAGTGTTATTTTTGAATTCAACTTTTTCCCTTAAAGTTATTGGGGTTATGATTGGTATTTATGTTATGCTTTTTGGTATTTTTGATATTTATGAATTTTTAATGCGAAGAGATATGCCTTTATTTTCTTTTAATTTAATATTGGGGATACTTTCGATCGCGGTGGGATTATTTACTATTGTTAATCCATTTAAGATCATTAAAATTATGACTTTAGGTTTAGGCATATATCTAAGTATTTTAGCATTATTTAAGATTGTTGAAGCTTTAAAATTAAAACGGTTTGGTTTTGATGGATGGCTTGTAATGTTATGTGTTAGTTTACTTCTTTTGATTTTAGGTGTTGTTATTGCTATAAATCCAATGGTGGCATTGGATATTGCAGAAGCAGCAGGATTATTTATTATTTTAGCTAGTATTTTAGAAATAAGCAACTTAATTATGATGTTTACAAAAGCTAATGATATTAAGAAGTTAATAAAAGGTTAAAGTGTCAAACTTTAATTTTTTTTACAAGAAATTAGCACTTAGTCTTTACAAGTGCTAAAATAAGTGCTATAATGAAAACATGAAAGGAAGATGATTGGTTATGTTACCAAGAAAAATGTTTTTAGATGATATGTTCGATAGCTTTTTAGAAAGTGATACGACAAAAATGAAGTGCGATATTTATGAAGTAGAAGGAGCATATAATTTGGAACTAGATATGCCTGGATTTACAAAAAATGATATAAATATCGAGTATAATAAAGGAACACTTACTATAAGTGCTGAAAAGAAAGAAGAAAAAGAAGATAAAGAGGATAAAAAATATATTAGAAGAGAAAGATTTTATGGAAAATTATCTCGAAGCTTTTATTTAGGGGAGATCGATGAAGAAGCTATTAAAGCAGAATTTAAAGATGGTACTTTAAAAGTTGTGGCTCCTAAAAAAGAAGAAAATATATCTAAGAAAATAATTAATATTGATTAAGCTTTTAAAAAGCTTTTTCTTTTTGCTATTTCTTGGGTAGATAAGTTATTTTACTTTGAATAGCATATGATTTTAAAGAGTAATTTGTTATTTACAAATAATATTTTTTGGGTTATAATATACCCGAGTATTGAATTACTCCTTGCTTATACTTTAGAGATAAGCCAATAGACCATGAGGAGGTGGAATTATGACTAAATATGAAATTATGTTCATTGTGAAAACAACTATGGAAACTGAAAAAATCAAAAAGACTATTGATAATATGAAGAAAATAGTTACAGATGGTAAGGGGAAAGTTGTTGAAGCTAAAGAAATGGGCGAAAGAAAATTAGCATATCCAATTAAAAAAGAATTAAATGGATATTACTGCGTATTCAAAGTAGAAGCTAATCCAGAAGTAATTAGTGAATTTGATCGTAAAGCTCAACTTTCGGAAGCTATTTTAAGACATTTAATTATTAAACTAGATGAGGAGTAAGCATTATGAATAAAGTAATTTTAATTGGTAGATTAGCAAGAGATCCAGAACTTAGAACAACCCCTACTAATCTTAGTGTTGCGACTTTTACAATTGCAATATCAAGACCTTTTAGTTCTCAGAATGGTGGAGCTCCCGAGACAGATTTTATTAACTGTGTGGTTTGGAGAAGACAAGCAGAGAATTTAGCTAAATATTGTCATAAAGGTAGTCAAATTGCAGTAGAAGGTAGAATTCAAACACGAAATTATCAAGCACAAGATGGTAGTAGGAGATATGTTACAGAGATTATGTGTGATAATATAACTTTCTTGGGTTCTAAAGCAGATAATCAGGCTGATAATGGTGGAGATTTTGGGGGAAGTAATTATCAAGCTCCATATCCATCAAATAATAATTATCAACCAATGAATAATAATTATCCGTCAGGAGCTTCAACATTAGTTGAGCCTGCTAGTATGCCAACTACAGATATTTCTCAAGATCCATTTAAAGATTTTGGTGAGGAAATTACTTTAAGTGATGATGATTTACCATTTTAAAAAGGAGGAATAGTAATGGCAGAATTTTATCGTAAAAAGAAGAAAATATGTCAAATGTGTGCGGGAAAAAGCGTTGATTATAAAGATGTAATGATTATTAATAAATATATTAATGATAAAGGAAAAATCATGCCTAGACGTATGACAGGTGCTTGTGCTAAGCATCAAAGACATATTGCAGAGCAAGTAAAATATGCAAGATTTATGGCTTTAATACCATTTGTTAAGTAACAAATGGTTTTTGTTTACACTTACGTTAACGAATAATTTGATATGTTTTGATATCCTTTGTCGAATGTGTTTAAAAAGTTTTCAAAATGTTCTATATTTAAGTAGCAAAGGTGATAATTATATGTTAAAAGTTGATATGGAATATGAGAAAGGTATTTTATATGTAAGACTTAAAGGGGTTTTAGATAGAAAGGCTACTTATAAAATTAATAATTATATAGTGCCGGTTGTATTAAAACATAAGATTAAATATTTAGTATTTAATTTATTTGAACTAAAAGATATTGATGAAGCAGGTATGGATAGTTTACTTAATACTAAATGTGCGATAAGAACTAATAAGGGTAAAATTTGCTTGTGTGAAGTTAGTGATGAAGTTAGAAAAAAAATAAAAAGGCTTAGAATGAGTGTTGCATCTAATGAACTTGCTGCGAATAGGTTAATAAATATCTAATGACAACAAATGAACTTATAAATGAAAACATGGGGTTAATTAAAAAAATTGCAAGCAAATTTTATGGAAGTGATAAAGAAGATTTAATTCAAGTGGGAGTAATAGGACTTTTACTTGCTTATCGTAATTATAAAGAAGTAAAGGGGGCTAAATTTAGTACCTATGCTTATCCATATATTTTTGGAAAAATGTATGAGTATGTAAACGAAAATAAAAATATTAAAGTAAGTAAGAATTTACTTAAGATATATAAATTAGTAGAAAAAACTAAGTATGATATTGCAAGTAAAACGGGTATTATTCCTACTTATGAAGAAGTCGCGTTATTTTTAGAGTTAGATCCTTCTTTAGTTTTTGAGGCTGTAAATAGTGCTCAGGCAATAATATCTTTGGATGATGAGGCAAACGAGCTTAATTTACACGAAGTTATTCCTGATAATAAAAATGTTAATATTGATTTAAAAATGGATTTGGCTAATAGTTTTAAAGTTTTAAATGATGAAGAAAAAGAAATTATTAGATCTAGATATTATGAGGATTTAACTCAAAGTGAAGTAGCTAAAAAGCTTAATATGACTCAGGTTATGGTATCGAGATATGAAAAAAAGAGTTTGGAGAAAATGCGAGCCCAAATGATATAAAATACTTTAGAAATAGAGTATTTTTTTTTCATAGTTTATGATATAATTTAAATGTTGCTGAAAT
>CANPYU010000027.1 GCA_947588665.1 uncultured Bacilli bacterium
ATCAATTACTTCTTTATCTTCATAATATTTATTACAAGCTTCAGTAGTTACTGTAAAACCTCTTGGAACTGGAAGTCCAATTGAAGTCATTTCTGCTAAATTAGCTCCTTTACCCCCTAACAAATCTCTCATATCTTTATTACCTTCACTAAAAAGGTATACATACTTTTTTCCCATAATACCTCCTTCATGGTCACAAACTGATTATATCAAAATACTATTATATCAGCAATAAAACCATAATAAACTTGACATAAAATATACAAAAAAAGCGAGAAGAAACTCGCATGGAATTTAATCTTGCCCAAATATAAGTTAGTTAGAGCAATTTAGGCAAGTATTTATTTATTGAACTATATAGGGATTAGATACTGTTCCTTTACCTTGCTCAGAATTTGTTTTAAATATTGTATCTGCTTTCAAATTTATCACAGGGCGCACACCATACGCGCTATCCACGCTCGTGTCACTAAGGTAACCAATCGCATTCACAAAGAACACGTAAGCATACCGACCAGCACTGCCATTATAAAAATAAGACGGAGACATGGTCCAATAGTTTGCACCTGTATATAGCCAATAGTCATAATTACTGGACCCTGCAAAGCCCCCTGCATATATTACTTCATCCATTGTTATTAATCCGACTGGTCTTACTAACTTTTGATTTCCTTTTATTTCTGTACCAGATGATGTTATTACTGCTTCAGCACCTTGTAATGTAAATAAATCTCTTGTCGGGCTAGCACATTTTAATGTTGGTTTTTGTTCTTTTGAATTCCAATTTTTATTTCCGCTTTGCCATACTCTATCTGCTGGCGCATATCCAGCAGAATATGTTCCATAAGTCCTATTATAATAAGTGTCATGAGAAGTTGCTACAGGATTTCTATCATTACAAAATCCCGTGCTTACATCTATTTTATCCATTAATGTGCCTAAATTTGTTGTATCCCACCATTTATCTAATTCGCCTTTTATTGTACTATCTTTTTGATTATTATGAGCATTAGACGCTGAAGATGCACCAGTTGTACCAGTCATAAATCCTACATATGTATTATCACTAGATATTTCATTATATCGCTGAACTGTATTAGTAGTATATGTAGTTGTAATTTGCGTTCCTTCTCCAGTTGTTAATGGAGCAATAGTAACTCCTGCATCAGTTAATCCTGCATAAATTAATCTTATTGTTCCATTACCATTTATTCTGATTATTCTCCACCATATATCCTGATTAGTACCATTCATCTTCCCAAATTTCACCCAATTATTATTTACTGTTCCTCTATACACATAACTTTTACCATAATTGTCTACCGTATCATATATTCCGTTTTGCTTCATATTTGTGCCACTTGAACCGCAACCTGTATTAGAGCCTGCACAACTTGGACCTGTAAATGTATCTCCTAATGTGTTTAAAGATTTTTGATCAAGTCCAGCTAAAGTGCTATCCGAATCATTGTCACTTCCAATATCAAAATACAAATAACATTTTGTTCCTTGGGTAGTTACACCACTAAAATCAACTTTTCCATTTTTATAAGTTATTGTTATATCATTAGTCTTTTCACCATTTACAATACAATTTGTATCATAAGTTCCAGTGCCAATTGGTCTTAATTTAAAGCCACTTGTTGGTACTTTCCTATCACCAGCTAATTCATATTGATCCTCTAAACCTTTACCATCTTCACTTTTTTTCTGTATATAAATAGCCATTAAATTAAAATCAGCAAGTGAATAATTAACTTTACCATTAACTATTTGCACATTTTGGGTTACTTGATATTTTGCTTTACTATTTGTTATATAAATTATTCCTATTGCTAATAATAATATTGTTATACATAATATTATTTTTTTATTTCTTCCTTTACTTAACTTCTCTATTTTCATTATCAATCCTCTCTCTATGATTATCAATCATATTAGAAATTTCTAACTTATATCAAAATTATACATTTCATAATGTCAAAAGTCAAGAAAAATGTTCAATTTTACCAGATATTTTAAAAATGCAACAATTTTTATGTAATGATATAATAGGTGATACAGATGAATATTGAAAAATTAAGAGATTTAAGAGAAAATATGGAATTAACAATGCAAGAACTTGCAAATAATTTAAATATTGCCAAAAGCAGTTACAGTCTATGGGAAGAAGGAATAGAGCGAATACCATTAGAAAGGTTAATATCTATATGTGATTATTTTAATGTCAGTGTAGATTATCTATTAGATAACACTACTGATTTAAACTATTCAAAAGTTTTCAATGGTTTTAACAAGCCAAAAATTGTAAATCGCATAAAAGAATTAAGAAAAGAATTAAAAATAACCCAAAATAAATTAGCTCAAATATTAAATATAGGAAGAACAACAATTATAAATTATGAAAAAGGCAGTACAATTCCTAATTTGGATTTTATTAACTATTTTTCTAAAAATTACAAAATATCTGCTGATTATCTATTAGGTAGAATTGATAATCCTAAATATTTAAAAACAAAATAAAAATGCTGTTATAATTATATATACAAGATATATAATATCAGCATTATTTTTTTAAGTCTAAACTTAGGACTAATCCTATATTCTAATTCTACTATACTAAACCTTAATCAAATATATGAGTTTAAAAAGAATATTAGTACACACAAACGCACTTGTCCACCCAGTTGTTGAGATCGCCATTATTATTCACATAAAAAGCATAACAACCACTGTAAGTGTTATATCAAAAAACTACAAAAAACAAAACGTTTAAAAATTAACCTTTAACTAGTTATTTTAGCCATTTCTTTTTTAGCTTTAATTGTTTTATTTTCTATTGATACTCTCTCTACCATAAATAGCATCATTATTACATTTACTGTAAAAGATCCTCCATAACTTAAAAGTGGTAAAGGAACTCCTGTTAAAGGAATTAAAGCCAAAATACCTAGTAAATTAATTAAAATATGCATAAGTAAATACAAAAACACTCCATAAGCCAAAATACTTAAACGTAAATTTTCGGCTTCTCTAGCTATTTTAAGTATTCTATAAAGCATAACCATATATCCAAGTATTAATAAAACACCAGTAACATACCCTAATTCTTCTACAATAATTGGAAAAATAAAATCCGTATGGCTTTCTGGTAAATACAAATATTTTTGACTACTATTACCCAATCCTACTCCCAAAAGACCTCCATTATGAATAGCAATAAAACCATTACAAACTTGATATCCGGTATCTTCAATATATCTCGAACAAGGATTTCTAAATTCAAATCTTTTTAATTGTCTTGAATTTAAAAGTTCTGTTCCACTATAAAGTAAAGCAAGTATCCCCACACCAATACATACAACCCCTATTTTTAAAACTTTAATAATATTTTTTTTAACTAAAGGAATACTTATAAATATAAAGAAAGTAATACCACATATAATTAAAGCCGTTCCTAAATCAGGTTGTAAAGCAATTAAAATCGCAATTATCAAAGCCACTACTACTGGAAATAAAAAGACATATATATTTTTAGCTTTTATTTTATCTAACTTACTATAAGCAACTGCCATAAATATAATTATAATTGATTTAGCAAATTCACTAGGTTGTAAAGCAAAAGGCCCAATATCATACCAACTCCTTGCATTATTAGTAATACGTCCATATACAAATAAACCCAGTAAAGCAACAATTATACCTAAAACCATAAAAGGCACAAAATATTTATACTTTGATGTTGGAATCCTTAATATAATTAAAAACCCCACTAAAAATGCTACTACTAAGAATATTGCTTGCCTTACAAAAAAATAGTACTGAGGCACATTATATCTCAAAACTGTTGAAACACTAGAAGCTGAAAAAATCATAATAAGTCCTAAAACACTAAATATAAACATTAATATTAATAACCAGATATCCATTTTTGAAAACAACTTTTTCACATCTGTTCACCCTATCTTAATTTTAACATACTTATTCCCTAAATAAAAGAAATTTTAAAAATTAGGATATTTTTAATGTCAAAAAAGCGCCCAAATGAGTAAACTATAATAGATACATAAAGGAGGTATAAATATGTATTACTATGGAAACAATGGTTACTACGGTGGTGGATACGGCGGATACCAACCTTGTTGTAATAATAATGGGGGTGGCTATGCTGGATACACCAGTGGTTACGGTCTAGGCGCTGCTATATGGATTGTTTTATTCATCTTACTTGTTATCATCATTGGTGCTGGCTGGAGTTTTGGTAATAACAATAATAACTAGGAAGCAAAAACTTCCTTTTTAATTGAAAAAATAACAATTTTATGTTAAAATATTACTTGTTTTAGGGGTGATTTAGCATGAAATTACCAGATTTAACCATCTTAGATGAAAAAGATAAAAGATTAAGACAAATCAGTAAAGAAGTTATCTTTCCACTTAGTAAAGACGATAAAGCTCATATTCATGATATGCTCAATTATTTAACTATGAGTCAAATTCCTGAATATAGTGAAAAATATTCTTTACGACCTGGTATGGGACTTGCTTATATTCAAACTGGTATTCCAAAAAGAATATTTGTTATTGTCGAAGAACTTGATGAAGGTAAATTTAAAAATTATATTGTCATTAATCCCAAAATAATTAGTCACAGTGAGGAAATGATTTATGTCGGCGAAGGTGAAGGTTGTCTAAGTGTAAATAGAGAAGTAGAAGGCATAGTTCCTAGATATGCCAGAGTTACTGTTGAAGCCTATGATGAATATGGTAATCCATATCAAATAAGGGTAAGAGAAGATATTTCTGTTGCTTTCCAACATGAAATTGACCACTTAAACGGTATTTTATTCGTCGATAAAATAGATCCTAAAAATCCCTATAAAAATAGATCTAAATATCGTGAAATCTAGAAGATAGCTTGGCTATCTTTTTTCTGAACAAAAAGCAAAATTCAATAAATTAACATTTATTTTCATTTTACTTTGATAAGCTTCACAACTTATCTTTCCTGCTTCATCGGATTTTACTCCTCCACAGGCCATACTTCCGACAGTCGCTGCCGTAATGTAAATATCTTTTTCATTTTATTATTTTTTAATATTTTTTAATTTTGATATATTTCTTTATAGTAACTTATCATTCCTTCATACATTATATTTATACTTGCATTTAAATCTCTCTCTATCTCTATTCCACATCTTGGACATTTATATTCTCTCATTTTTATATCTTTCATTTCTTCATTTTTATTTCCACACCTACTACATATTCTACTACTAGCATAATATCTATTTACTTGAATTAATTTTTTATTTAACCACTTACATTTATATTTTAATCTTCTTATTATGTCACTTATCGTGGAATTAAGTATATTTTTTCTAACTGTTTTATTTGCTTGTTCTATCATATCATTTATGCTTAAATCTTCAGTTACTATTATATCATTATCTTTTATTATTTTTCTTACTATTTCTTCATTTGTTTTTCTTCTAGCATTTTGTAATTTTCGGTATGCTTCTTCTAATTTCTGGTATGACTTTCCTATTATATAAAAAAATATCTAAAAAATTTTAGACATTTTCTAAACTAACACTTACAAGTTTGCTAACTCCTGACTCTTGCATTGTAATACCATATAATACATCTGCATACTCCATAGTTCTTTTTTTATGAGTAATTAAAATAAACTGACTCGTATCTTTTTTACTTTGCAAATACTTTCCAAACGTATCCACATTTGCTTCATCTAAAGCCGCTTCTACTTCATCTAAAATACAAAAAGGACTAGGTTTAACATTTAATATAGCAAATAGTACTGCAATTGCCGTCAAAGTTTTTTCTCCACCCGAAAGCAAAACAATCGATTTTAATTTCTTTCCTGGTGGTTCAGCCTCTATTTCTATTCCTGTATTTAATATATCATCGGGATTAGTTAACTTTAAATTACCCTTGCCCCCTTTAAATATTTTTCTAAATACTTCATTAAATTCTTTACTAATTAAATTAAAAGTAGTTTTAAATTTATCAATCATTATCTTATCCATTTCTGATATTATATTATTAAGTTCTAATGAAGATTCTTCTAAATCATTACTTTGTTTAATTAAAAAATTATATCTTTCACTAACTCTTTCATATTCCGCAATTGAACCTGTATTAACATTACCTAAACTAAAAATCTCTTTTTTTATTGCCTCAACTTTACTCCGAGCTAAATCAAGTGGCAATTCTAACTCATAATTACTTTTAGCATATTCATAAGTTAAAGAATAATTTTCAGATAATTCTACTAATAAATTATCTAATTTAACATCATACTTTCCTAATTCTATTTCTTTTTCTTTTAAATTATTTTGTAAATGATTATATTCTAAATTAATCTTTCGATATTTACTTTCTACTTCATTTATTTGTTCATCTAAATCTAATTTTTGTTTCTTTAATTTATCTAATTCTTTTAAAGCCAATTCTTTTTCACTAGCCACTTGATTAGATTCTTCTAAAATACTTACTAATTTTTGGTCTAACTTATTAGTACTTATTTCTTCATTTCCCTTAATTTCTAACTCTTTTTTATTTAAAGCTTCTTCTATACCTCTAATTTTATTAGTTCTCGTATTAAGAATCTCATTTAAATTAATTAATTGTTTAGCAAGCTCTACTGTTTTATCTTCTAAAGAATTATAATTATCTGTAAATTCTTTTTCTTCTTTATGTAAATTTTCCAATTCTATTTTAGTTACTTCTAATTCTTCTTTTAACTCACTTAATTTCAATTTATCATTTAAGTGACTATTACTATTTTTTATAGAACCTCCTGTAACTGAACCTCCAGAATATAATATCTCCCCATCAAGTGATACTACCCGATATTTATAATTAAGGATCTTTCCTATTTCATTTAAAGCATCCATATCTCGAACTACTACAACATTCCCCAATTGATTATTAATAATATTCTGATATTCTTTATCATATTTAACTAAATTAGATGCAATATCAATAAACCCTCTGCAATTTTTAATTTTAGCAATATCACTATCTATAATCATTTTTCCTTTTATTATATTTAAAGGGAAAAAAGTTGCTCGCCCCAAATTATTTTCTTTTAAATAATTAATACATTCTTTACTACTATCTTCATCTTCTACAACTAAAAAATTTGTTGCTCCTCCTAAAGCTGTTTCTATAGCAACTGAATATATTTGTTCTACTTGTAAAATATTTCCTATCGTATTATGAACTCCTCTAAGTCGCATATTATTAAGAACACTTCGAACAGCACTAGGCATTTTAGCATTATTACTAATATTATCTTCTAAAATATTTATTTTATTTTCCAAAATTAAAACATTTTTTTCTTTAAAACTTATATCATTTATTAAATTATTCTTTTTAACTTTAGCCATAATAAAAGTATTATCAAGTTCATCCTTTTCAATTGACTTTTCTTTAATATCATTTATTAAATCATTAAGCTTAGCTTTTTCTGTTGTCATATCTTTTTTTAAATTTAATTCTTCTTCTTTTAACTTTATTAAAGCTTCTTCTAAATTATTTTCATTAGCCTCATACTTTTTTCTTTCCATCGTAACTAATTTTTCAGCTTCCAAGCTAGCCAAATTTTCTGTTAATTTAATATATTCATTATTTTTAAAAGTAATCTCTTCCCCCAGCTTTAAATCTTCTAACTTTAATTTTTCTAATTTTGAATTATCCTCAGAATTCAAAGAACTCATTTTTCCTAATTCTTCTTGTAATTTTGCCACTTCTACTTTAATCTTTTTAAATTCAATATTAATTTCTGATATATCATAAGCAATTAAAGCAATTTCAATATTTTTAAGTTCTTCTGTTAATGCTAAGTACTTTTTAGCCACCATACTTTGCTTTTCTAAAGGCTTTACACTTTTATCTAATTCATCTATTACTAACTTAATTCTTGCTAAATTTTCTTTTGTTTTATCTAATTTTTTTAAACTTACTTCTTTTCTTTTTTTATACTTTAAAACTCCCGCGGCATCTTCAAATATTACTCTTCTTGCTTCTGGTTTATTGCTAATTATATCCATAACACTTCCTTGCGAAATAATATTAAAAGAATCATTCCCCGCCCCAGTATCTAAAAATAAATCTGTAACATCTTTAAGCCTTACTTTACTATTATTAATATAATATTCATTTTCCCCAGTTTTATATATTACTCTTTTAATTTCAATTTCTTTAAATTCACTATTTAAATAATGATCCGTATTATCAAATAAAAGAGCCACATATGCTCGTGATAAAGCTTCCCGCGTTGCCGAACCATTGAATATAATATCACTCATCGATTCTGTTCCCCGCAAAGACTTAAGAGACTGTTCTCCTAAAACCCATCTTACTGCATCAACAATATTGCTTTTACCTGAACCATTAGGTCCCACGATAGCCGTTATACCTTTTTTTATTTCTAAATCTATTTTATCGGCAAATGATTTAAAACCATATGCCCTAATATTCTTTAAATACACCTATATCATTCCTTACTATTTCATGCTTTTTTTTGCAATGCTGCCTTTGCAGCCCTTTGTTCTGCCTCTTTTTTACTTTTGCCAACTCCCCTACCATAAACAATTCCATCAATAACTACATCAAATACAAAAGTTTTATCATGACTAGGTCCACTTTCACTAACTAAAACATATTCCAAAGTTTTTCTATCTGTTTGTACTAATTCCTGTAAACGAGACTTATAATCTCCCAAAAACATATGATGTTCCTTAATATAAGGCGTTAATATTTTTAAAGCATATTCTTTAGCTACCAAAAAGCCTTGATCTAAATATATAGCGCCCAGTACACTTTCAAAACAATCAGCAATAATTGTATCATTAATATCTTTCAATTGGCCATTTCCCACTCTAATACATTTATCAATTCCTATATCTTTTGAATATTGGGCTAAAGCATCCTCACAAACAAAACTAGCTCTAACTTTAGATAGTTCTCCTTCTCCTTCACTTAAAGTCTTATAAAAATATTCACTTGTTATTAACTGCAAAACCGCATCTCCCAAAAATTCCAATCTTTCATAGTTATTACCCCCATGTTCATTAGAATAACTACTATGAGTTAAAGCTGTAAGTAAAAGTTCTTCATTATCTATTTTAATATTAAACTTATCTAAAAAATTCATTTATATCAATCCTTTATAATCTAAACCCATTATACCAAAAGAACCTAAAAAAATAAACAGCAAGCTGTCTATTTAATCTAATTTTCGCTTTAATTTCTCCACTTTTTCTATTTTTGGCACCCGAATATCTGATTGTAATATCTTCCCTTGAATAACTATATAACTACACCAATTAAAATTACCATCAAAATAACTAATTAAACCACTTTCTAAATCAACCGCTCTATAAAAGTAAAATCCCTTATCCAATATCATCTCCACCAAAAACTCTCTTTCTGGATAATAAAAATCTAAACTATTTTCATCATCCAAATCATAAACATCCCCTTTATAACATTCCAGATTTACTAAATTTCTTAAATCCTCTTTCATTTTTTTATATTCTTTAATTTCTTTTAAAGCTAAATCTTTATAAAAGTAATTATCCAAAAATTTTTCTTTATTTATAATCCCCAAGTTTATTCTCTTTAATAAATCACTTAAAATAAGACTTCGTTCCATAACTTTCTCCTTACATATATTATAAGGAATAATTATTAAAAATCAAGTAATTATATCCACTTAGATATATATATCTTTCTCGTAACTTCTAACTCATATCTTTTAAATATAGTAATAATACTTTCTACAATTGCTCTTACTACATCTGTTACATTTCTTTTAATTCTAATTGTTTTCATTTCCTGCTGTAAAGTCTTTCTAAAACTATAATCATCTACATATTTCCCCATAATTCTATCTATTTCCATCGCCTTTTGGGTATCCTCTTCATTATTAATATCTATTCTAAAAATATAATCTTGATAAATTCTTACCAGTTCCACTGATATATTATCTCCTTCTAAAAAATCAGTATTCATAATTCTATTAAAATTTTTACAATAACTAAGTATTTTTTTATTATTTTCCAATTTCATACCTTCACCTTTACTCTTTACTTTACAATATAATATTAACTCGTCTAATTTGATTTGTCAAATAAAAATTTTCTGTTATAATAATAATAGGTGATAAATTTGAAAAAAACTAAATTAAAACTCAAAAAAAGCGTTTGGCTAGTAATAGTTATTTTAATATTTTTAAGCATTGGCATTTATGCTGGCATCAATGTTTATCAAGATATGCAATATAAAAAGACTAATGAATATAAATTACTGCAAATAGGTTATACAAAAGAAGAAATAAAATTACTAGAAACTAATTATAAATCGGGTATTAAAGATTTACTAACTAAAGAAAAGCAAGAATTTTTACTTACCCTTTTTAAAGAAAAATATTATCTAGCTAGTAATTTAGACCGCTATCAAAAGTTCTATCAGGATCATCCTGATTACAGTGCCACTAAAATAATAACTTATGTAAACACCAATAATGATTATGATTATTATGAACATGATATTGATACTGACATAAAACAAGACTACTTACTTCTTGTTAATAAATATTATCATTTACCTAGTGATTATGAACCTGATGATTTAGCTGTCGTAAGTAATAAATATTACTATGGCGAAAATCACAAAATAAGAGAAATTACTTATGAAGCATTCAAAAATATGTGGCAAAGTGCCTATAACGAAGGTATATACTTAATTATTAATTCTAGTTATCGCAACTTTAATGAGCAAAAAAGTGTTTATGATGATTACAAAAATTCCAAAGGTACAACTTATGCCGACAGTGTTGCTGCTCGTCCTGGTTATTCAGAACATCAAACTGGTCTTTCCCTTGACATATTTAGTAAAACACATACCACTACTTCTAACTTTAAAGATTCTCCAGGTTATATTTGGTTAAAAAATAATGCCTATAAATATGGTTTTATTGAAAGATATCCTGAAAATAAAGAAGAAATAACTGGATTTTCTGCTGAAGCTTGGCATTGGCGATATGTTGGTGTAGAAGCCGCTACTTATATTT
>CANPYU010000028.1 GCA_947588665.1 uncultured Bacilli bacterium
GGATGATATAGATCCTGAAATAATTAATCTTGCGGAAAAATTATATGCGACAGAAGAACACAATCGGGAAGAATTTGAATCATACTTATAAATCAATTTTAAGAAGCCAATATTTGACTTCTTTTCCATTGCCAAAATTTAATAAAAGATTGATTTTTAGTTTATTTTTAGTTATAATTATAAATTGTAGGAGGATCTTATGAAGAAAATATTCCTACTAAGTACCATTCTTATATTATTAACAGGATGTACTAGTATTAAAAATGATAATTTAGATAATATTATCAATAAAGCTTTAACAAGCGATTTAATTGCTAAAAATACTAATCGTGTTGGATATCGTTATTATTTACCTAAAGGCTTAAAAATAATTTATAGTGATAATTATAATGATATTTTTACTAGTGATAAATATACTTATTATCTATATGTTGACATTGTTAGTTTTAACAGTAAAAAAGAATTTACTTATAATGTAAATAATGAATCATATTATTCTAAAACTCTTGAATTAAATGATAAAAAAGGTTATATTGAAATAAATAATTATAAAAATAATCAATATTTGATTGAAATTATGTATAATTATGCTAAAATAGAAGTAATAGTATACAAGAGCGATATTAATAGTAGTGTTCTTTATGCTATGTCAGTTTTATCGTCTATTACGTATAATAATAATGTAATCGAAAATTTTCTAAAAATAGATGATATGGAAGAAGTCGAAGAGAGTTTTAATATATTTGAAATCACCGGCAGTGATAATTATTTAGAGTTTGCTACCGATGAAGAAACAAATGATGAAAGAAATGATCCGGATTATATTAAATAGGAAGGTGTTTATATTATGGGCTTAATAAATAAACTTAAAAATATATTATTTGAAGAAGAAGAGGTAGAAATACCCATTTTAGAAAAAAAAGAAAAAAAAGTAACTCCTGTAAGAGAGACTAAAACTTATCAAGAGCCACCTATAAAAGAACCAACATATAATAATAATTTTTATGATGATTTAGAGCCAACCATTGAAAAAGAAAATCATTTAGAAGAGGAAGCTAAAAAATCAAGCCCAATGCCTGTACGTGAAGAAAAAAACATTTCCGATCGTGAAATGTTTAGAAGCGATAAGACATTTAATTTTCCAGCTTTTGATGAAGAAGAATTTGAAAGCATTAAACCCCGAACAACGAATGTTATTGCCCATGAACGCAAAAAAGCTGAAAAGAAAAATGAATATAAAAGACCAGAAAAGAAAGAAGATACTAAATTTAAACCTTCCCCAATAATAAGTCCCGTATATGGTATTTTAGATAAAAACTACACCCCAGAAGAAATTACTAGTCGTAATCCTCTAAATAAAAGATTAGACGTTGATACTGTCCGCAAAAAAGCTTTTGGTGCTTTAGAAAAAGAAGAGGAAGAAAAAGAAGAAGTTATTATTAAAGATTATCAAGACTATGATGATAAAATATTAGAAGAAAAGTTAGAAAAAGCTCGTACAATTGATGAATTATTAAAAGATAGCAGTGATGAAGTAATAACATTAAGAGAAAGCAAAGAAGAAGAATTAAATACATTGAAAGAAGAAAAAGATGATCTAACTCATGATGAATTAGAAGAAGATGCTATAACTTCATTAGATGAATTAACTCCAAAAGAAAATACAAATACGGATGATGATACTCTTGAAAGTGACTTATTTGATTTAATTGATTCTATGTATGAGAATAGAGAGGATGGTGAATAATGGATTTTTGGTTATCATTTTTACCAATAATAATATATATTTTATTAATAATTCTTTTAGTTGTTGGCATAATATTAGGGATAAAATCTATTATTACGGTAAATAAAGTCGAAAAAGTAGTTGACGATGTTAACGAAAAAGTTGAGTCATTAAATGGTTTATTCCAAATAGTAGATTTTACTACGGATAAGCTAGTTACAATGACCGACAAAATAGTTGATGTTGCAGGTTCAATTGCCTCAAAACTATTTTTCCGTAAAAAAGCAAAAAAAATAAAGGAGGAGAATGAAAATGAATAAAAAGGAAACAAAAGAAAAGAAAAAAAGTGGCTTAGGGAAGTTTTTAATCGGGGCCGGAATCGGTGTCGGCTTAGGTGTTTTATTTGCTCCTAAAAGTGGCAAAGAAACTAGAAAAGAATTAAAAAATAAAATGGATGATTTAATTGAAAAAGTAAAAAATCTAGAGGCCCAAGATGTCAAAGAAGCAATTGAAAACAAAATAAATGATATTAAAGATGATTTAAAAAATTTAGATAAGGAAACTGTTACTGAATCTATAAAAGAACAAGTAAAAAAAATAAAAAGAAAAGCTGATGATTTAGTTGATTATGCGATGAAAAAAGGTACACCCGTAATTGAAGCTGCAGCTCAAGAAGTAAAAGAATCTACTATTAAAACCCTCGAAAATATAACTTCTAAACTTAAAGATGATGGCAAAAATTCTTCCAAAAAAAATTCTAAAAGCAAGTAAATAAAATTACTTGTTTTTTCTATAAAAAAAGCCATTTTTCTTGACATATTCTCATATTAACGATATACTTAACATATAGAAAGTAAGGGTGGTAATATGGAAAAAGAATACAGGGTAAGTTGGTTAAAAGTGTTTAGTGTTACTTTAGTAATATTTATTATAATTGGAGTAATATTTTTTATTTACCCCAAAAGTAAAAATAAAGACTTAACTGCTAGAAATACTTATATAACTAATATTAATTTAATGAAAGATGCTGGTTTTGAATATTTTCAAGGTTCGAATTTACCAGAAAAAATTGGCTCATCTTATGAAATGACTTTAGGAGAAATGATTGATAGCAAATTAATCATGGATTTTGTTGATGAGAAGGGCAAAAGCTGCAATTTAAGTGATAGCTATATCAAAGCAACTAAAACGTTAGACAATGAATATGCTATGAAAGTCTATTTAAGCTGTGACAGTAAAACTGATTATATAGTAACTTCTATTGCTAACAATGTTGTTTGTACAAATTGTAATGAATTAGCCGAAAATATCTCTAATCCTAATAACGATGCAAACAATGAGGAAAATTATAATCAAAATTATGATAAAAATGACAATTATACAGGCTCATCAACTACAGATAAAAATAGCGTAAATAATTATTATTACAATTATTATTACAACAATAATAATAGTACTAATAATAGTAATAATACTACTACCAATAATAATTGTTCTACGCCTGATTGTTACTGTAATGGAAAATGTGAAAGTAATATATACTATTCTGTTAACTTTGATTCTAAAGGTGGATCTTATGTTGCAAGACAATTAGTTAAAGCTAATGATACTGCCGATTATCGTATTTCTACTAGAAGTGGTTATGAATTTTTAGGCTGGTATTTAGATGGTGTAAAATACGATTTTAACACACCTGTTACTAAAAGAATTACTTTAGAAGCTCATTGGGCTCCTTTAAATAATACCAAATATGAAGTAAGATTTAATCCTAATAATGGTGAAAACAGTACTACCACCACTGTAGAAGATGGTAATCCAGTTTCAAGACCAAAAGATCCTTATTTAAAATGTTATCGTTTCTTAGGCTGGTATTTAAATGGTGTAAAATATGATTTTAGTCGTCCTGTTTATGGCAATATAGTTTTAGAAGCTAAATGGGAAGATGATGGAACTTGTAAAACACCAAATAAATATACTGTAGATTTTAACTCTACTGGTGGTTCAAGCGTTGCTAGTGAAACTGTTTATGAGGGAAATAAAGCCTATCGTCCTAATAATCCTACTAAAAAATGTTATTCTTTTGTTGCATGGCATCTAAACTCTACTAATGGTCCAATTTATACCTTTAGTACTCCAGTTTCTAATAATATAACCTTATATGCTGAATGGGAAGATGATGGTAGTTGTAACCCTAATACCTATGTAGTTAAATTTAATAGTAATGGCGGTTCATCTGTAAAAAGTGAGACAGTGATCGAAGGAAATAGAGCCACTGTTCCCGTAAATCCTACTAAGAATGGTTATAAATTCCTTGGATGGACTGATAAAAATGGTCGTAACTTTAATTTTAATACTCGTATATATGAAAATATAACCTTATATGCTGAATGGGAAAAAGAAGAAGTAAAATACAATAAATATTGTCGTATTACTGAGGAACGTATATATTCCACTAGTTATATAGCGGAAAGTACTATTAAAAATAAATCAAGAACATCATTTAGTTATACCGTATCTTATCAAAATAAAAATGCTCAAAATGTTAGTTTAAAGAAATATGGTAATATAACTAATTACTCTGAATATTCTAATGCATTTCATTATTTAAGAGATGGTAATCTTAATTTATTAGGAGGAAATGGTGATGGAATTGATCCTGGAAGTACTTCAAATCTTCGTGATACATCATTAAAATCTTATAATTTTAATCCTGTTGTAAGATATAGTTATCAAAGAGGTAATACTTATTACTTTGATATTACTGCCAATCTTTTAAACTTAAATAATATTCGAGAAGCTAGCAAATACTACGTTAATACTTATTACTGGATTTATTATACTCCATTATATTTCGATATTGAATTTACAGATTTAAGTGACTGTGTTAATGATTTAGCTAGTCGCTCAAGTAGTTATCGGAATTATGAAATTGTCGATACTTACTATCGTTAAATTATAATTAAGGTATACTTTAGATTTTAAAGTATAGCCTTTTTTTAAAGAAGGAGAACAAAAATGGATAATAAAAGAAAATATGCTAAATTTCTAATTGAAGGATGTTTAAACTTACATCCAAAAGATAAACTTTTTATAATTTCTTCCACAATAATAAACGATTTCAATAATCTTGTTACAGAAGAAGCTCATAAATTAGGAATAACTGATATAGAAACATTAATCACTGATCCGGAAAAACAAAAAGAACTATATTTAACTAAAGAATATGATGAAATAATTACTAGTCCATATTTTTCCAAAGAAAAATATAATCTTATGGCCGAAAAAGGGTATGCCTTTTTAAATCTTTTTTCGCCTCTCCCAGGTTTTTTTGACGAGATAGATAAACAACTTTTTTCGAAAGTAACCCAATATCAAGCACAAAGTCTTAACACTTATCGTGAATACCAAAACAAAGGTTTAATCAAATGGAATATTAGTGCAGTTCCTAATGAAATATGGAGTCAAAGTATTGTAGGAATTAATGATATTAATGATTTATGGAATTTAATTTATAAAATATGTCTAATTGATAAAAAAGACCCCATTTTAGCTTGGCAAGAAAAGATTAAAAAACTTAACAAGAGGGCAGAATATTTAAATAATTTACAAATCTCCAAACTTTATTTTACCAATAATTTGGGGACTTCAATTGAAGTAGGGTTACCCCAAGATTATTTATTTCAAAGTGCTCAAGGAAAAAATTTAGTAAACATGCCAACTGAAGAAGTATTTACTTCACCAAATCGCTTAAAAATAAATGGTATTGTTTATTCTTCTAAAGATTTATACTATAATAATAATTTAATTTCTCAATTTTATCTTGAATTTCAAGACGGGCGAATAATAAATTATGCTGCAAAAAAAGGTGAGGAAATTTTAAAAGGAATAATCGAAACAGATGATGGTTCTCATTATCTTGGAGAAGTTGCTTTAGTTGACTATGATTCCCCAATCTCGCTTACTAATATAATATTTAAAAATACACTATATGATGAAAATGCTTCTTGTCATCTTGCAATTGGCCAAAGCTTTGCTGAATGCTTAAAAAATGGTTTAACTATGTCTAAAGAAGAATTATTATCAAAGGGTTTAAATGCTTCTAAAGAACATGTGGATTTCTTCTTTGGAACTAAAGATTTAAAAGTAAAAGCCCTCTTGCAAAATGGTGAGGAATTAGTTATAATGGAAAAAGGAAATTTTGTGGAGGGATAATAATGAATTTATATGAAGATTTAAAATGGCGAGGCCTAATCAAAGATATATCTAGCCCTAAAATAGAAGAATTATTAAATAAAGGTGGACTAACTTTTTATATAGGAACCGATCCAACGGGAGATTCACTTCACATTGGTCATTTTTCTTCATTTTTAATGGCAGCTCGTCTTAAAAAAGCTGGACATCATCCTATTCTTTTAATTGGTGGGGCAACCGGTCAAATAGGAGATCCTAAACCAACCGCTGAAAGAGCAATGATAACTAAAGAACAAGTAGCCCATAATGTTGAGGCTTTAACAGAACAAGTTAAAAGAATATTTGGCTTTGAAATAGTAAATAATTATGATTGGAGTAAGGACATTAATTTTATTGATTATTTAAGAGATTATGGTAAATACTTTAGTATTAATTATATGTTAGATAAAGATATTATTAGAAGAAGATTAGATGCAGGTATCACTTATACTGAATTTTCTTATATGATTATGCAATCCCTAGATTTTCTATGGTTATATCAAAATAAAAATTGTATCATGCAAGTTGCCGGTCAAGACCAGTGGGGTAATATTACTGCCGGGATTGATTTAATTAGAAAAAAAACTGGCAAAGAAGCTTATGGTTTTACCATGCCTTTAATAACCAAAAAAGATGGAACAAAATTTGGTAAAAGTGAATCTGGTGCTATTTGGTTAGATATTAATAAAACATCAAGTTATGAATTATATCAATTCTTTATTAACGTTGAAGATGAAATGGTTATTGATTATTTAAAGAAATTAACTTTCTTATCTAAAGAAGAAATAGAAGAATTAGAAAAAATTCATAATGAAATCCCCGAAAAAAGAATAGCTCATAAAAAACTAGCCGAAGAAGTAATTACTTTCTTACATGGTCATGAAGAATATGAAAAAGCTTTAAAGATAAGCGAAAGTTTATTTAGTGAAAAAGTAAGTGAACTATCAAGTACAGATATTATTAATAGTCTAAAAGGAGTACCAACCCTTGAAATAGAACTAAATCAAAATATTATTGATTTCCTAGTTAATAATAATATATGCTCTAGCAAAAGAGAAGCAAGAGAATTTATTAATGCTGGTGCAATAAGCTTAAACAATAAAAAAATAATTGATTTAGAATATCTAATAGATAATAAAGATACAATAGATAATAAAGTAATTATAATTAAAAAAGGTAAAAAGAACTATTATTTAGGACTAGTCAAATAGTTCTTTTTAAATGTCAATAAATAGTAAAATGAGGCTTATTGTATATTAATTGTTTAACTATTAATAATATAACTTTTAAAGAAGTTTTAAATAATTGTAATCTTTTAAATGAAGCTGAATTAAATAATCATCTATTTACACCTGAAGAAATAATAAATTTATATACAAACTATTTAGAATCACTAACAACTAATTTAACAAAATAATCCATTATTTACCACTAAAAATATAACAAAAAAAATAACTTAACAAGAACTTTAAAAAAAATTAATATTTAACTTGCAATAATTAAAATATTTGTTATAATAATTATACCAATTCACTTAAACAAGGCGAATTGGTGCTAGTATCACACTAGTCAACCCCTTTTTATTCTTTTTGAAGCTATCTTAAATGGTAGCTTCTTTTTATGCTTAAATATAATAAAATATATAACTCTATTTTAATAAATAATACTTTCTTAAATCTAACTATAATAATTATTTATTAGCTTTGAAAAAAATTTATATTATAGTAAAAAAATAATATTATTTATCTAATAAAAAAATCTCCTTTCAGTAAAGAGATTATTTATTTTTTTCTTCTTTCTCAACAAATAACTTTAAAATATAAAGTATTTGACTATTTATACTTCTTTCTTCTGTATCTGCAATTTTAGCAATTTTATTATATAATTCTTCATCAATTCGAAGGGTAGTTGTTATCATTTTTATCTCTCTTTCTTTATACTATAATAATATCATATTGTAATCACATATAAGTAGTAACAATATAGTATCAAAATGATATTGATTATTTTTTTAAATTATGTTATATTAAATACGAAAATAATATTATTATAGTATCATAATAATATTAAAAATAAATATTACATTTTGTATGAAAGTGGGACTATAAGTGGAAAAGAATAAAAAAATATTAATAGTATTGGGAATATTAATTGGAGTAATAGGAATTTCTCTAGCGTACTTTGTGGGTAAGATGTTAAGTGCCGGAGAAGGAGCAAATGTTAAAGTAACAACAGCAAATATTAAAAATTCAGAATTAAATATAGAAGGGGAATTAAACTTTAATGCACTAAATATGTTACTAGGACATCAAGATGTATCAATACTTAAAGTAACTGCAACAGGTAATAATGAACTTATACCATTTAATATAATATGGGAAGGGATAAATGACCTAGGAACAGCCCTTAATTTTACAGTATATAAAACAAGTAAAGAAGTTAAAGAAAAAGAATTAAAAGAACCAATAGAAGAAGGAATAATAAAAGAAAATAATAAAGATAGTATAACATTAGTAGAAGGTGAATTTATAAATTCAACAAACACAGGATATACTATGTATTATTATATAAAACTAGAAAGTAAAGAGAAAATAGAAATAGAAGGAAAAATAAAAGTAGAAGAAAGTACATCAAAACCTAAAATAAATATTATAGCAGCCTATATAGAAAAAGAAGATGGAACATATGAAAAGAAAACAGAAAGTTTACCATTAGAAGGATATACTATCAATGAAGATAAAAGTATATGTAATAATGGAGCAACCCCAAAATGGAGTTATGAAAATAATTCAATATTAGTAAGTAACTTAACCAAAAATGGAACAGATTGTTATTTATATTATGACATATTAAAAGGAGGAGAACAAATACTTGCAGATAATCCAACACCAGAGAAATTAGTTGAAGAATTTACAGGTCCAAGTTGTGATAGTGATGATACAAGTACAGGTTGTGGATTATATAATATGTTTCAGAACGGATTGTATGAGAGTGAAGATGATGATGGAATAACTTATTATTTTAGAGGAAGTGTTACAAATAATTATATAAAATTTGGAAAAACTGGAAATGTAAGAGGGCAAGGAAGTGATATGTATTGGCGCATCATTCGAATAAATGGTGATGGTAGTATAAGGTTAATATATGATGGTACAGAGATACATGAAAATGGTACACAAACTACAAATAGTATAGCACTAGCGTTACAGAAATGGAATTTTCAAACCCAAGAAATAAATTCTGAATACAAACACATAGGATTAACATGGGATGATGATAATTATAGAGGATATAAATTAAAAAGCAATGTTTTACAACAGTTAGAAAAATGGTATGAAGAAAATTTAATTGATGAAAATAATATAGATAAAGATGCAGGTTTTTGTAATGATAGGCAGCCATCTAGTATAATAAATGCAATAGATGGAAACATATATTCTACTATTTGGTTTGGATCTTTTACTAGAAATTCTAATGGCCAAAATATAGGTGTTAGTAAAAGTTATCCAACATATAAATGTAGTGATGAAACTAAAATGTATAATGAGGATTTGTATACAATTGAAACATCAAAAAAAGGAAATAATAAATTAACGTATCCGATAGGATTAATCACATCTGATGAAGCAGTCTATGCTGGAACATATCATGGAGCTAAAAATTTTAAATATTATTTATATAATGGAGAACAATATTGGACAATGACTCCGGCTTACTTTGCTAATAATTCAGCAGCAATATACATAATTAAAGATGATGGTAGCTTAAATGCCAAATCTTTAAATACTGGTACTAATTTACGTCCAGTAATAAATCTCTCTGCTGATGTAAAATTATCTGGTGCTGGTGTAGCAAATGATCCATATGTTGTAGAATAGCTAAATATCTTGCCTGAATTGCTTAACTATCATATTTGGGCAAGTAGGTCTTTTTACGACCTATCTTAATACTTAGAATAGAGTATTTCTTGGCTCTATTCTTTTTTAAATAAAAAACTTTCTTAATTTAATAAGATAAGTTTATTTTTCAAAAAATCGAGTAATATCTATTTCAAGTACTTCTGATATACGTCCTAAAATAGCTAAACTAAAACTTTTTTTTCTTTTTTCACTTTCAATTTCGGCTAAATAATCCATTGACATTTCAGCTTCTTCTGATAATCTTTGTAACGTGTAACCTTTTTCTTTACGAAATTTTTTGATATTTTTTCTTACAATATCGTAGTAATAAGTATCTGGTTTTTTTAATGGCATTTCTATCACTTCCTTATTCAATTTTCCTATAAAATCAAAATTTTCTTTATGGGCTTATAGCACTAGACAATTATATAATAATGTGTTATATTTATTTTAGGGCTTATAGCACTAAGGAGATTTAAAATGGAAAAGAATAAAAGAGTAATAATATTGTTAAGTGTATTAATATTAGGAATAGGAGTATCTTTAGCATATTTTGTAGGTAAAACTGTTTTTAGTGGAAGTGGAGCAACAACAGAGGGAAGAACCGCGACTGTAAATGGTTCAACATTAGATGTAAATGGAACAATAATATTTAATGATATAGATATATATCCAGGACATAAGAAAGTATCAAAGATAGAAGTAACTGCAACAGGAGAAAATGAGTTTATCGCTTATAACTTAATATGGGAAGGTAATAATGGATTAAATACTAATCTTAAATATACAGTATATAAAACAAAAGAAGATATAGAAG
>CANPYU010000029.1 GCA_947588665.1 uncultured Bacilli bacterium
TCAATCATAATAAAAAGAAGTGTAATATTCAACTACATTTCTGTAATTAATTATTACACTTTTATAGTACCAAAAGAAGTGTAATATTCAACTACATTTCTGTAATTAATTATTACACTTTTATAGTACCAAAAAGAAGCAAAAAAGATAGAAAATAAACTAAAGATTAAATTTCAAAATAAAAAAGTTATGAGTATGCTAGAAGAAGATAAACAACAAAAAAAGCTAACCTTTTCAGAGTTAGCAAGTAGATATTTAGAAGATTATTGTAAAACTAGAATTAAGTTAAACACAATTACTAATTATAAAACTCTTTTAAAAGTTATTTTAGAAGAGTTTGGAGAGCAATATTGTGAAAATATATCACCATACAGCTTAGAACATTTTTATAATAGCTTAAGAAATAAAAAATTAAGTGAAAATACTGTTCAACACTATTACAACCTAATAAACGCAATATTCGAAAGAGGCATTAAATGGGAATTAATAAACAAAAACCCTAATTCTAAAATAGATAAACCTAAAATAGTAAAAAAAGAAGCTAAAATTTATAATGAAAAGCAAATAAAGGAACTGTTTAAAGCCTTAGATAATGAGCCTATTTATTATCAAGCACCTATTATACTATGCTTAGAAAGTGGTATGAGGCGAGAAGAGTTAAATGGTCTAAAGTGGGAAAATATAAACTTTGAAAAAAAAGAAATAATAATAGAAGAAGTAAGAATAGCAACAGGTAAAAAAATTGTTATTGAAACCCCAAAAACCATTAAATCAAAACGTACCATTAAAATATCTGATTATTCTATAAATTATCTAAAACAATTAAAAGAGTACCAAAATAATTGCGCCATGCTTCTTAAAAATAAATGGGAAAATAGCGGCTACGTCTTTGTTAATGATAAAGGCAACCCCTTATATCCCGACACATTATCTAAAATGTTCAAAAAAATTCAAAAAAAATACGGCTTAGAACCTCTAAGCCTACACCAACTAAGACACACATCAGCTAGTTTATTAGTTAGTAATGGGGAAGACATTGCCTCAATAAGCGCAAGATTAGGGCACTCAAATATATCAACCACATTAAATATGTACACACACCCATTAGATAGTGCGCAAATTAAGACAGCTAATAGCATGAATAATATTCTAAATACTATAGCAAGCACTTAAAATGCCACTTTTCTGCCACTTTTTCGCCACCCATGATACTTTTTACTTTAAAATTATGTATATAAAAAGTCTATGGAAGCCCATAAACTCTTAATAAACAAATGGTGGCTCGCGAGAGATTCGAACTCTCGACCCTTTGATTAAAAGTCAAATGCTCTACCTACTGAGCTAGCGAACCAAGAATGGCTGCCTCGGCTGGATTCGGACCAGCGGAATGTCAGAGTCAAAGTCTGATGCCTTACCACTTGGCTACGAGGCAATATTCAAAGTGGTGGGGAGACGTGGATTTGAACCACGGAACCCGAAGGAACAGATTTACAGTCTGCCGCGTTTGGCCACTTCGCTATCTCCCCATAAAAAAATGGTGCCGACTGAGGGAATCGAACCCCCAACCTACTGATTCATACTACTATAGCTTTCACTACCAAAAATGTTTGTAGTCTGGACTTTCTCTTAACCATGTCTTTTGATTTAGGTCCGTCGTATAAAGTCTCTACACTCAAGTTATAATTATAACTTTAGCTCGGGATTGTCATATAAACTATATTATTTCCTAATATACTTTACTTAGAGTTCCCCGAATTAGCGACGTCCACCTTAATTGTTTCCAATTAAGGGTGCAAGATAGTTCAAAAAGCATATTATTGCTTCTATCCCACAAGTCAGTTGCGCTACCTATTACGCTAAGTCGGCAAAAATATTAAAATGGTGGGCGCTATAGGACTCGAACCTATGACCCTCTGCTTGTAAGGCAGATGCTCTAACCAACTGAGCTAAGCGCCCAAATCTCTTGGACTTATTAACTATAACATTAATAAATTAATATGTCAATTAATTTTTTGATTTTTTTGTTATTTTCTCACATTTTCATCTACTAAATCAACTTTAAATCTACTAATTATTCTTCCAAGAGACTTTTTATTGTATTTATAATAGCAATCTTACCATAATTATATGTAACTCCCCCTTGTTGATAAGCAACAAAAGGTTCTCTTAAAGGTCCATCACAAGAAAGTTCAATACTTGAGCCTTGTGTAAAAGCCCCACTTGCCATAATAACCTGATCACTATACCCTGGCATTGGTGCTGGGATTGGTAAACTACCCGAATCAATTGGTGAATTCTTTTGAATATTTTGAACATATTTAATTAATAAATCTCTATCATTAAAATATATATTTTGGACAATATCTATTCTTTTATCATTATATAAAGGTTCAACTATATATCCAAGACTACTCATTAAATAACTAGTTAGCACTGCCACCTTTAAACTAGAAGCTACTACCGATGGTGCAAAATAAAGCCCTTGCAAAATACTTTTATTAGCCCCTAAACTTGGACCTACATCTATTCCTTCTCCCGGTAAATTAAGTCTTTCTGCACATAAATTAACTAAATGTTTTTTACCTGCAATATAAGCCCCATTAGAAGCAATACTACCTCCCAAATTTTTAATAAGGGAACCCACAATAATATCAGCTCCAACTTCCAAAGGTGATATTTTTTCTACAAATTCACAATAACAATTATCGACCATAATAATAACATCTTTATCTATTTCTCTTATTTTTTCTATAACATCTTTAATATACAAAACACTTATACTTTTCCTCGTTGAATATCCTTTACTTCTCTGAATTTCAATAAGTTTAATTTCCTTTTCCTGCAATTTATTTATAATATTTTCTATATCAAACTTATTATCAATTAAATCTACTTGTTCATATTTAATACCAAAACTTTTTAAAGAACTAGGATTATCTTTAATACCTATAACCTCATGTAAAGTGTCATATGGTTTCCCTGTAATCGAAAGCATTACATCTCCCGGTCTAAGGCACGCAAAAAGAGCCGTTGCTAAAGCATGTGAACCACTTATAAATTGATTGCGAACTAAGGCTTTTTCTCCCTTTAATACTCTAGCAAAAACTTTTTCTATTGCTTCTCTTCCTATATCATTATATCCATAACCTGTCGTCATATTAAAATGGGCTTCATTTATATTATATTCATGAAAAGCATCCAATACTAGCTTACTAAAATAATACTCATTATCTTCTATTTCTTTAAAAACTCCCAAACAATTATTTTCAGCTTCTTTTACTAATTTATCTAAATCTTTCAAAATAATCACTCATTTCTTTATTTAACAAAAAAACCCCCATCAACTCTAATAATTGTATTATTTATATAACTAGCCTTTTCACTAGTCAAAAAGAAAACAACCTCGGCAATTTCTTCTACCCTTCCAAATCTATTAACCAAAATTTTCTTTAATTCAGCCTTTTTATACTCTTCATCTAAATTTTTATTCATATCTGTATCTATCCATCCAGGTGCCACTGCATTAACTCGAATATTAGGCGCTAAAATAACAGCCAAATTATGTGTTAAAGAATTCAAACCTGCTTTTGATGCATCATAATCTAAACTATAAGGATAATATGAATCTATTGCATTCGTTGAACTAATATTAATAATACTTCCCTTATTCATTATTTCACTCGCATACTTAGAAACTAAAAAAGGTCCTAATAAATTAACATTTAAAATCTTTTTAAAATTATCAATAGTTTTATCTTCCCAAGTAGTATCTATTGCAATACCCGCATTATTAATAACAACATCTAATTTCCCATAATCATTATTAATATCATCAATCATCTTAATTACTTCATTTTCATTGGCAACATCAGCTTTAATTAAATGTGCTTTTTCATATTTTAAAAATTGTTTAGCTTCTTCATAACTACTATTATAATTAATATAAACTATATCTCCATTATCCAAAAAAGTTTTAGCAATCGCCGAACCAATACCTTTAGATGCTCCTGTAACTAAAACTATTCTTTCCATAAAATCACCTGTTCATATTATACTCCAAAGTATTATTTATTGCAATTTCTACTTTTTCTTTCCCAACATAACAACTAACATTAACTCCCCCACGTTCATCCTGAGGCAATTGTGCAATAACATTTTCTAAATAAGAAGGATCTCCATGTGGTTTTCCTTGTTCTTTATAATATTTTACAATTAAATCACGAGCTTTTATCGCATTTTCTTCACCCATATAATCTTGAATATCTACTCCATAATAGTTACAAGCAAGTTTTAAAGAACTTGGCCCTTGATTATATAAAAATAATCCCATGATAACCCCATAATTATCAATATAATTTCGCATAGATGCAAGCCCTGCCATAATATTACCTTCATAAGTATTTATAGAATCTAATGTTGATGTAAATTCATCATAAGTTCCCGTAAAACCATTCTCATCATACACCGGAACTTTAAAATGTTGCCCATCATAATATTTTTTAGTAAGTTGACAAATATTATCACATTGTCCATTTTTAAAATTTGGTCTTTCCCTCGATATTTGAGCAATTTCTAGTTCTGCTGAAAGTCCCCATCTATTTGCATAATATCTAATTATATCTCCCCAATGTTCATCAGTTTCTTTATATCTACTCCACATATCTGAAATAGGTGTATATTCTAAATTAATATTTATAGGATCTACTCCCAAATAATCTTTATAATTATTTTGAATTTTAGTAAAAACAGCCGTATTATCTTCTGCTATATTATCATCTAAACTCTCAATCTCATAACTTTCTCCATTAATAATCATTGTATCAGTTTTTACTTTATTATCTTCCACATCTAAACTTTCTATTGGTTGATCAAAAACTTGTTCATCTATAGAATTAGACACTAATTTATTCATCACTTTAGGAGTAATAATTGTCCCTAAAAATAAACTAATACCCAAACTCGAAGTAATAAACATTTTTTTCATTTCTTTATTTCTGGTTCTATTAACTTTTAAATTCTTATCTTTAATTTTTCTTAATTGACTTTGCTCTACATACTTCTTTATTTTCATCTGAATCTTATCTAAATATTCATTATAATTATCTTCAACATATTTAAATATTCCATTATTAAATGTTACTTTAATTGTATTATCAAAAATTGCTTCTGTTTTTGAATCTGTAATACTTAATGAAGTAATATTTGAAGATACTAATTTATCTAATATAATCAATAATCTTTCATTATCTAAAGCTACATGAATAGTCATATTATTTCCTGTAACTGCATAAAAACTTCTTCGATTATTTTCAAAATTAAAATAAAAATTAGGCATAAGCTTCCCCCAACTTTAAATTGATAACCCGATCAATCATATCATATTCACTAGCACTTAAATCATTATTAATAATATAATTATTATCTATTTTTTCATAAGAAGAAGCAAGAACATCATTATCAATTAAATAAACTATATAATTTTTTCCAAACCCATAATCAAAATATGTAAACAATAAATTAACTTTATATTTATTTCCCTCTTCATCAGTTAATATCATATTCATCTACTATCACCTATAATAATTATATAAAATTTCTTTCCATAATACAAGCTATATTAATTCTTTCATATAAAAAGTCAACCTACTTGTTGACTATTTTTTTGTAACAATTAATTTCATCGCTGTTTTATCTTCCCCATTTATTACTACATCATTAAATGCTGGAATTACGACCAAATTATCTCCACTAGGAGCAACAAACCCTCTGGCTATTGCAATTCCTTTAATCGCTTGATTTAAAGAACCAGCCCCAATAGTTTGTATTTCAACACTTCCTTTTTCTCGAAAAATATTAGCAATAGCACCCGCTACTTTACTAGGATTAGATTTACTAGATACTTTTAATATTTCCATATATTTAATTTCCTCAACTTTCTAATTAAATATATGTCAAGTTTTACTTTTTATTCTCTTGAAATTCAATTTTAAAATGTTTTCTAAATATCTCTCTACTAATATCTAATAAAACACTTAAATTATCTTTATCTCCTTTAAAACTATCAAAACTTTTATAATAATTAAAAGGATAATTAATTTTTACTTGATAACCAAAAGAAAGAGTTATTTTTCTTGTTTTTAAAGAACCATCATATTTGTCTTTAATAATATCTCCTAAATTATTATAATTACCTACTCTTTTTTCAAAGTCATCTATTCCCTCATATCTATGCGCATATTTTTTAACTAAACTTTTCATCTCATCTAAATCCCCATTATCTAAAGTTTTATCATAAACATAATTATGAATATCTCTAACTAATAAATAAGGTATTAATTTAATATTAGCATGATATTTTTTTAAATCTTTATCTATATTATTTATTAACTTTTCTAATATTTCTTTATTCTTTACAAACTCTAAAAAAAGATTAGCTTCTCTAATTGTCTCTCCACTCCAAAAACTTACTTCTAAATCATAAGAAGTTTTATTAAAATTTATTTCTAATCTATCTGTAAACTCTCCCTTTAATTTTAAATAAGGATATTCTTTAAATTTCCCATATTCCAAATTATTATCTAAAGCATAATTCTTTATTAAATTTTCTAAACGTATTTTAATCTTATTTATATCTATATTATTACTTTTTATTATCTCATTTATATAATATCTAAAATATTCTTTAAAGTTTTTTTGTAAATATTCTCTAAAATCTTTAATCAGAATATTATTCTTATTTTCTAAAAATCTTGTAATATCATTCCACTTTAAATTAAAATCTACTTCTTTTGTTACTTCTCTTCCTAAAAAATTACTAACTTGCTTAATTACTTCTCTAGTTGCTTCCTCTATTTTATCATCTCTTTTAGCTTCAATAAAAATTAAACTTGCATCACTTGTAAGTATCACTATATCAGGAATAGTTTCACTATCTTCTTTATTAACATTATCTTTAATATTAGTATCTCTAAAATAACTACTAGTTAATGTCCCAAAATATATATCTTTAATCTCGATATTTTCTTTTTTTAAGTATTCTTTAATAGTCATAACTTTTCTTTGAAATATTACTTTTTTAATATTAGTATTTTTTAATTTAGGACTAATAAACTCTAATATATTTTTTTGAAATTCTCTAAAATCAGCTTTATCCTCACTCAAAAATCTCGCGATAACTCTTGTTAAATTATTCTCTATTAATCTTCTTTCATTCTGAGTATAATCCTCTTTATCTTTTCCTATATGATTACTGTGATATGCCCAGAATATATTAAGATGTTCATTATCTATGTTCATCTTTCATCTCCCATCTAGCATATATTCCACAAGGTAAAACTAACTTAGAATTTTTAAGAGGTAACCCCAGTTCATCACTACTAATAACTCCTTCATATTTCGTATTTACATATAAATATAATAAATCTTCTAAAACATATTTAGATAAACCAGTCGTATAACTATTAATAATAAAAAGAATAGGCTCTTCACTAAGTAATTCCGCACAATCTTTAATTAAGGCATCTAAATCTTGTTCAATATTCCATACTTCACTTTTACTTCCTCTTCCAAATGAAGGTGGGTCCATTATAATAATGTCATATTTATTTCCCCTTCTTATTTCTCTTTTAACAAATTTCCTTACATCATCAACCAAAAAGTGCACTGTTTTATTTTCTAAATTATTGAGCTTAACATTTTCTTTAGCCCAATCAATCATCCCTCGTGATGCATCAACATGTATTACACTCGCTCCTTCACTTAAAGCCGCGATGGTAGCCCCTCCTGTATAGGCAAATAAATTTAACACTTTAACTTTTCTTTTAGCCTCTCTAATTTTCTTTCTAATTAAATCCCAATTATAAGCTTGTTCAGGGAACAAACCTGTATGTTTAAATCCCATTAATTTTAAATTAAATTTTAAATCTTTGTATGCGACAATCCAAGAAGCCGGCATATCTTTATTAATTTGCCAAGCACCACCACCAGTTTTACTTCTGCTATATCTTGCATGCACATCATTCCATAAATTAGTTTGTTCTAAATTCCAAATAATCTGCGGGTCTGGTCTTACCAAAAAATATTTATTCCATCTCTCTAATTTTTCCCCATGAGCCATATCAAGTATTTCATAATCTTCAAAATCCCTAATTACTTGCATTACTATTACTCCTCATTAAATACATAACTAAAGGGTCAATCATATCTAATATACTATTAACTAAGAAAAAAGAACCAATCATTATAATTTGCACACTACTATCATACATTAAATTTAAGCTAAATATCAAACCCGTAGTTAAAAAGACAAATAAAATAAACAATCTTAATATCCACATCTTATTTTCTCTATCATGATAAAAATCAGCTTTTTTAAGTTTAATTAATGAACTAACACCTAACCAAATAAGCAATATTAAAGCTAAATTCTTAGTAGATAATTCCATATAATGAATAGCAATCAAACCAGCAAGTGAAATAGCTCCTGTAAGTAAACTTTCATAATCTTTCTCTTTAATAATTAAAATAAAACTACTTAACTTAATTAAAGTATAAAAACCAAAGATAATTGTCAAAACAAGTTTAACATTATCAATACCAAATGTTGGCAATAATAAAACCACACAAGTTAAAATCATAAGTGACAAACTAGATATAAAATCCACAATTTCTTTTTTTTTCATCGTATAACACCTCAAAACAATTATACCATATTCCAATCAAAAAGAATAGAGATAAACCCTATTCCCGTATTAAGATAGACCGTAAGGATTGGTCTACTTGCCAATAGATTATATGAAGCACTACTGGCAAGATTAATTAGTTTCTACTATATAAGGATTAGTTCTTGAACCCTCCGTTCCCCCTCCAGATGTTGTTAATTTTGTATCAGCTTTCAGATTTATTACTGGGCGCACACCAGTGCTAGTGTAGAGCACGTAGTCGTAGCTGAGGCCGCCATTATTATACACAATGAACACGTAAGCATTGCTGCCGTAAAAGCTAGACGGAGACATTGTCCAGTAGTATTGGTTCGTATATAACCAATAACCATTATTTGTTTTTCCTGCAAATCCTCCCGCATAAATAACTTCGTCCATCGTTATTAATCCGACTGGTACTGGTAAAGCATTATTTCCTTCTATTGTCGTTCCATTGCTTCCTTTGGTTCCTCCGCTCGTTGCACTTGGTCCAGTATATAAATCTCTTTTTCTTGATGTATCATCTGTTCCACATTTTAGTGTTGGTTTTTGTTCATCTGTTCTATAACTTATACTACTTGTTTGCCATACTCTATCTAATCCCGCATATCCTGATTGTTGCTTTCCATATCCTAGACCTGTATAACCTCCATGGTTTCCAGTTGCTAAATTCGTATCACTACAGAATCCTGTATCTACATCAATATATTTCTCTGCTAATGTAGATAAATTTGTATCTTGTTCATACCATAATTCTATTTGAGTAAGTATGGTACTTTTTTCACTGCTACTTGTTACCTTATGAGCATTATCAAAACTATCAGATGTTTCTGGATCATTATTATACATATATCCTACATATTTATTGTCATTATATGTCTCGTTAAACTTTACTGCTCTTGGATATGAAGTATTCCCAGCATTTTGTGTTGGATTTATCATTGTTTCCTCTCCAGTTGTACTTGGTGCTTCTTTTGTACTACTACTCGTCCCTGCATATATTAACCTTAAAGTTCCATTACCATTGATTCGAATAATTCGCCACCAAATATATTGATTACTATTCTTGGTATCTTGGCCAAACACTACCCAGTTATTATCAACTGACCCGCGATATACATAACTATCGCCAAAATCATCTTCTACTTTATAGATACCATTTTCATTCATTCCACAATTACTTCCACATGATGTACCTGTTATTTTTCCTACTTCTCCTAGTGAATATTGTTTTAACATTGCTAATGTTCTTTCACTTGGAGTTTCAAAGAATAAATAACACTCTGTTCCACTTGATTTTAAATCTGTTACTAATAAACCATTTTTATTATTATCCCAACTTGGTTTTGCTCCATTACTACAAGTACTCTTTTCAGTATTTAATATATATCCGTCTAATGGTATATCTTTTTGTTCGTCATATTCCCCTGTTTCTTCATTATAGACATTAATGGCTAGAATATTTATATCCGGTTCAATATATGATGGTTCTACTGTTACTTCTCCTTCAAAACCACTTCCCATATCTGAATTTTGATTAGTATCTAAATTAGGATATTCTAACACTACATAATAATACCATGATGTGCCTTTTGAAGTTGAAGTGATAAATTCATTTTGAGCTAGTGTTACTGTTATTTCTGAACCATTTCCTTTTATTGTTCCATTTCCTATAGATTCTCCAAGTGAAGAAAGATTTGATATTTCACATTCTTCATATAGCATTTGACCACCAGAAACGTTTTTCTTTACTTGATTACAACTTGATTTAACTTCTAATTTATCACTTACTTTATATACTGTAAACTTTAAATCAGTATTTAAATTATTACTTCCCTTCCATATTAAATTGTATGGAATAAGCTCATTATTACCAGTCGCGGTTACTGTAATTGCCGATACAT
>CANPYU010000030.1 GCA_947588665.1 uncultured Bacilli bacterium
CCTGAACCCGTTGAACCAATAACTAAATTATGATATTCTCCATTATCTACCCATATTTCTTTTCCGTTATTAATTAAAGGAATACCCGCAGCACTAAGAGTCTCAGCCTTTGGATCTACTTTAGCCATACCAGCATCATTTTTAATTTCTTTTTCAGTACTCCATCTAGCATATCCACTTTCTGTCTTATCCCCTAATTTTATTCCTATACCTTTACCCTTTTCTTTATTAAATACATAAGATGAAACACTACTAAAAATAATAACTAAAGATACAAAAAACATAAATAAAGTTAAAACAATATAATCTTTTGTAAAAGCTTTAAATGGGATTAAACCAGCAAACTCTCCCTCATTCAAAAAAGACGAAAAATTTAAAACTGCTATTGCACATAAATAAAGAAGTAAAACACAATACAAACAAAAAATCAAAAAATCTTTTGGTGTTATCTTAAATTTCATAAATATTCCTCCCCAGCAAAGTTATATGTATTATACTACAAATTAATAAAAAGTAAAAGTTTTTTAAATAATTTTATATGGATAAAAAATTCTAAAAAATAAATTATTTTTTTTATAAAATTTTTCTAAATTATAACTATTAGAATATATCTTAAAATATTTATTCAAAGTCTCATTTCTTTTATTTTTTTGATAATCAAAATTTGAAGCTAATTCATAATAATAAGCTGTATAAAACCCAAACTCTGGTAATTTATATTCTTTTTTTAATTCTTCTATCTCTATTTTATATTCTCTAAATATTTTATTTATACTTTCCTCAGGTTTAATAAATATTTCTTTATTATTATAATTACATATTTCTTGATCTATATCTTTATTACACTTTAATGCTTCAAAATCATGATTAAAAAATAAAATTAAACTTACTAAAATAAAAATTATACTAACTAAAAGCATTAAAAACAAAGATAATATAAATCTATGTCTATCAAAAAAACTAACTATCTTTCTTATCATTTATACCGCCAAATCTTCTATCTCTATTTTGATACATAAATAATGCCTTATTAAATTCTGATTTATCAAAATCTGGAAAATAAGTATTTGTAAAATAAAACTCACTATAACTCATTTGATATAACATAAAATTACTAACTCGCACCTCTCCCCCTGTTCTAATAAGTAAATCTATTGGAGGAAGTTCATGATATAAATATTTATAAAAATCTTCTCTTTTAAAAGAACTAATATCTAAACCATTATTTATATCTTTTGCAAGTTTTATAGCTCCATCAATAATTTCCTCTTGTCCTCCATAATTAAGGCAAATATTAAGAGTTCCCCGTGTATTATCTTTAGTTTTTTCTTCAATGTTATTAATTGCCTCTATTACATCGCATCTTAAAGGTTTCTTTCGCCCTGAAACTACTACTTTAATTCCATTTTTAGCTAATTTATCAAATTTAGTATTAAAATACTTAATAATTAAATTCATTAAATAATCTACTTCTTTTTGACTTCTTTTAAAATTATCAGTTGAAAAAGCATAGACACTTAAAACTTTAACTCCCATATTAATCGCATGTATAGCGAGCTTCTCTAAAGTTTTACTACCCTCTAAATGTCCAGCACTTCTTTCTTTTCCTCTTTTAGTTGCCCATCTTCCATTACCATCCATAATTATAGCCACATGATTTGGTACATTCATAATTTCACCAACTTTCCCTTAAAATTATAACATAATTATTGATTTATCGCTACTTTATTGCTATAATTTTATTATGCTGATTTAGTTTAGTGGTAAAACAGATGCATGGTAAGCATCAAAGGACTGTTCAATTCAGTCATTCAGCACCATTTTGTTATTTAACCTCGAATTTATCGAGGTTTTTCTTATTTTCAATATATTTTACCTCTTATTTACCCCTTAAAATTTTTATAAGGTATAAATTATCTAAATTGTAAGTATTTTGCTTCTTCATTATTTATCTAAATTAAGCAATAATATAACTTGAAAAAAAGTCCTTTTTATGATATTATGAATATGTCAAGGAAACTTGCATAAAATAAAAAAGGAACATTCAGTTTTGCTTAGTTGAATGTCTACCCAAAATAAATCGTTTAGGCACTTATTCTAGCGAATGAGTGTCATTTCTTTATTACTACTATCAAAATGATTAGGAGAAATAAAATGATAGATATGAACTTTAGAACTTTTATTATAAAAGTTTTATTTTTCATTTCTTCAAACCTCCTCTCTATAAAGAGATTTGGTAGACACTCAACAACTAATATTCCCTATCTCAAATTATATCAAATTTTTATACTTCATTCAAGATAAAGTAACACGACTTATGGGTATAAAACCTAAAATTTATAAAATATAGGATTATTTTAAACTTATCACCTCTTACTTTTTTATCTTATCACTAATAATCTAAAAAATAATTAAATTTTTTATTTACTTGCAAATAAAATGATAAAGCTTTATAATATAAATCTCTAGGAGTAATGTTATGAATATTATCGCTTTATTAAAAAGACTAATTAAGAATCCAAATAATAATATTGATTTAATATCTTTAAATAGTTTGTTTCCTCTTCCCACTCGTGAAAATTATATAAATAATCCTGATATGTTAAACTTAATTGATAAAGTAAAAAAAGAATATCTTGTTAAAATAAATAGTAAAAAATTTATTACCAGTTTAGATATTAATAACCAAGAATTAATTAATAATATGCTGATGTATTTAGATATAATTTTAAATAATATTTTAAATTATGATAATAAAATAGAGAAACTAAGTCTTGAAGATAAAATAAATTACTTAATAAAAACTCGCAAACTAATTTTGTATTTAAAAACTATTAAAAACGAGTCATTTAAAGTAACAGCCAATTTAATTGCTTTGCAAGAAATACTTTTAAGTGAGAAATTTATTAGTAAAAATAAAAAGAATGCTTTAAAAAATGAAATAAATAACTTAAATAATATTTTAATTACCTACTTAATAAAAGAAAAAGCCTTAATTTTAGAAACTAGTAGTTATCTAGATAAATACTCTTACAAGCTAGAAGAAAAGGAAGAAAACAAAAGAGAAAAAATAATTGAAATTAAAAAAGATAAGCTTATAGAATATGCTAAAATAATATTAAATAAAAATATATCCTTAAGTAATAATTTAATGGATCTAGCTATTATTGAAAAAGAGTTAGAAGAATGGGTTTATAAACATAAAGAAGAAGGACAAAATTTAAAAAAAAGGTTAGATAATATTTGTGCTTTAGAATTCAGTTTTAATAATAAAGATAAATTAATGAAACTAATAGAACCTTTAGAAATAAAATATTGGTTATTTTATGAATATGGTAAAGACTTAATCTTAAAAGAAGATTTAAATGATTTTTATCTAATAAAGTTTAATATCTTAATTTTAAGTCCAAATGGTATCAGTGAAGTAATTATAAATAAAAAAACTAATGATTTTGAGTTTCTTTGCTATAGTAATATCATAAATAGAAAAATAGAAGATTTAGTAAAAGGAAATGGCGAATTAAATAAATCATCTGATATAGATGTCATATTAAATATTTTAAAAAAGAGCCCAGATATAATAGATATAAAAGCTATATTAAAAAGTAAATATCTCTTTAATTTATGTCTTGCCATGAATAATAAACAAGCCTTAATTAATTTTTTAAAAAACTTTAAAATAAATTATACAAAATATTATAATTTAGATATTATTCGTAAATTACGTTCTTTTCATTTTGAAGAAAAACTTCCCCTAGAAACTATTTATCGCATAATGTTCGCATTAAATATCCAGTATGATGCTAGACTTTATGAAATATTACAAAAAGATATTTATCCTGATAAAGATTATTACTATTTACCTGAAGGATTAAAAGAAATTATTAACTTACCAAGCTCATCTAAATTTTTAACTAAAGAAGAAAATTTAATAATTAATAAAATATTGAATCTATCTAAAGATAAAAATATAGTTTTTCCCCATTCTTTTAAAAAATTAAATAATGGTAAGTATTTATTTGAAGCGACATTTAAAAGATTTTTTATAATAGATAATATCAAAATACCCTTTAATAATGATTTTGTAATAAATAAAAATGATGAAAATGTAATAACTTATTATAATACAACAACAAAAGAAACAATTACTCATAATAAAAGAGCTTTCATTCAAAACAAATGGGGAAACTTTTCGGCTTATGGAATTTTAAAATTTATTCCTGATAGAAATATGTATATAGAGCGTTATTATGATAATTTTTATAGTTTTAATCATCTTTTAAATAGAAGCTATATTGATATAACAACTAAATATGGTAATTTTTGTTTTTGTATTGAAGAAAACTATACTAAAATATATGATAGTCTTAATATTTCAATTTCTTTATATAATGGTCATCATAATGAAATAATTGATAATTTAACTAACGATTTTGATTTTCAAAAATATTTAATATATCGCAATAAAATAGTTTATCATGGATGTTTTGAAGAATGGATCTTGGGCTCTCCTAAATATAATTATCGCCATATTTGGAATTATGATAAAGCTATCTATGAAGGAAAAGAAATAGATTCTACTATTTACGCCTTTCAATCCTCAAATGGTAATTTTGGTTTCATTTTTGATGGTAAACTAAAAATTAGTGAAAACAAAAAATATCTCCCTAATTTACTTTATGAAAATACAGTATTTAAAGAATTTGAACAAAATAGTCTTGGCCTAAAAGCTTGTTTTGGTAATTATAAAGAATGTTTATTTATTTTTAAAAATGAAAATGGTTATCTTGAGTTTATTATTAAAAAATATATTAAAGGCAAGTGGGTTAAAGAAGAAATGAAAGTTAAAGCATCAAAAGGATGGATAATTACTATTACAGATGATGAAGATATTATCAAAAAAAATATAACAAAATTTAATTTTAGCAAAGATTTAGAAAAATATATTATCGAGGAATTTACTACTTTTATAAGTAATAAATACAGTTTAGATGGTTTATTTAAAATTTTAAATAACAGTACTTTTGATAGTTTAACTAATAGTTTAATTAATTGTAAAAGTAAAAATAATATTATTAAACAATTAGAAGCGCTTATCGAAAGTATTTCTCGAAATTTTCATATCAGTTTAGAGGAATTAATAGATAAAGAAGAAAAAGAACCTTTAAGACTAGAATTAAAAAAGAAAAAGGAAGAAAGTAGTAACTTTTATTAAAGTAATAAGTCCAATTGAAAAAAAAGCCATTTTTATGATATTATAAATATGTTAAGGAAATAAAATAAAAAAGGAAACATTCAGTTTAGCTTAGTTGAATATCAATCCTAAATTACTTTATGTATGACATTTAATTCTTATAAATTAGATAAATAGGAAAAAACATATGATATAATTATAAAGAAGGAAAAATATGCCAAAATTTACAAATAAAAGAAAAAAAGGATATTCTTAACTTTCATACAATATTCCAAATACTAGAATAAACAGGAGGATAATTATAACAAATTGAGCTAATTCTCTTTTTGTCATTGTGCATAATTTTTATAAACTTAAAAAAAATATTTAGTCTTTTAAACTAAACATTTCATTTTTAAGATCACATGTACTTTTTATTATTTCTTCTTCATTATATTTTTCTATTAATGAACTAGAAAAATCATATCCATAATCATTTAATATTTCATATTTTATTTTATTTATTTTCTTTTCTTTCCCACTAGAACCTTTAAAATAGGCATTTACTTCTTTCATAATTTCACCCATATTTAGTATGGATATAAATACTTTAATTATTCTAATTGTACTTCTAAAATACCATTTAAATCTATCACTGTATTAGGACTAATATTAAAAGTACTAACTTTTCCATAACCCGTAAACTTATAATTAAGTCCAATTAAATTACAAAAATTCATTACTTCACTAGTTGTCCATCCTTTAATATCAGGCATTAAATATTCATCTGCATCGGTTAATAAAAAAACTTTGCTTCCCTGTAACACTTGTTGGTTATTTAACGGAAATTGTTTAATTACCATATTACCATTACCAATTATAATAGGCTTTAAATTAATATTTTCTAAATTAGTAACCGTACTTTTTAAATCACTACTAATATAATTATCTAAATCAATTATTTGAGACATATCAAGATCTGTTGGTTTATTGCTAATATTAGAATAACTAGCAATACTTTCTACAGCTTTTGTTACTACTTCGGCAACAGGAACTGCCCCTCCATCAATTTGTTTGGCCGATGCATAAATACTATATTTTGGATCTTCATAAGGAAAAAAGCCTGCAAAACTCCGCACATAATCTTGTGCTCCTGTTAAATATCCTCCTTTAGGACTAGCAATCTGAGCAGTTCCTGTTTTACCAGCAATAACAACATTATCAGGCTTCCACATTGATGACAATCCTTTATACACAACATTATACATTAACTCTTTCATTTTATTTATCGACTCACTAGATACTTTTTTACCTAGCTCAGTTCTTTGCCCCTTATAAGTAACTTCTCCTGTATCATCAACAATCTTATCCACAATATAAGGTTTAAGCATCACTCCATCATTAGTTAAAACTGATAAAGCCTGTAAAGTTTGAATTGGCGTTGTTGTAATACCCTGCCCAAAAGAAGCTGTAGCAATTTCTGATTCATAAGTAAGTCTAAGTAAACCAGACTCTTCTCCTGGTAGTTCTATTCCTGTTTTTGCTCCAAAACCCATTTTTTCATAAAACTCTCGTAACTTTTTACCCCCCAATTTTTTAGCTAAATAAGTAGCCCCAACGTTGGATGAATAAGCAAAACCGGTATCATAATCAATCATTCCCCAACCGACTCCATTATTAAAATCTTGAATATTTGCTCCCCCTACTTTAATACTTCCTGATAAAAATTTTTCTGAACCATCATAAACTTCATTTTCCATCGCTGCCAGCCAAGAAAAAATCTTCATTGTTGATCCTGGCTCATAAGTATAACCTACTAATGGATTAACATAATTAGTTAATCCTTCCAATGTATTAGGATTAAAATTAGGACTAGAGGCACTACCTACAATTGCTCCTGTTTTAGCATCCATAACTGAAAAAGTAAACCAAGCCATATTATATTTTTCTTCTAAAGTATGAACTGCATCTTCTAAAATTAATTGAATATGAGAATCTATTGTTAAATATATATCATTTCCACTAACTGGCTCTTTAGTATAAGCTTCTCCCATTTGATATCCAGCTCCATCAATTTGATATTCTGTATATCCATCTTCTCCCTTTAATACATCATCATAATAACTCTCTATTCCCATTTCCCCAATTATCTGTCCATCATCATTTTCTTTTGCATACCCCACAATATATGAAGCCATCTTTGAATTTTTATAATATCTTTTACTACCTGCTATAAAATCTATCCCAGGCAAAGCTAAAGCCTCAATTTCTACTTTTTTATTTTCAGATAATTTTTTTCCTTTAGTACCAAACTCTACTTGATACGCTCCTTGAGTATTTAGTCTTTCTAAAACATAATCATAATCCATTTCTAGTGTTTCTGCTAAAGCCTTCGCTGTCCCTTCTTTATCTACAACATGTTGAGGATTTTCTGGATCAGTAGTTCTCGATTCACTTAAATAAGCAATCAAAGTATAAGAATTAGCATTACTAGCAATAGTTTCCCCAAAAGAATCATAAATATTTCCTCTACTTGCATATAAAGTTCTTTTTCTAGTATTTCGATTATTAGCAAACTCTGTCAAATTAAGTCCATCTACCTCAGGACTTAATGCTACCATACCCAACTTCACTATGGCAATTAAAAAAGAGCAAACAAAAATCAGAATAAAAAATCTACTAACTTTTACTTTGCTATTTTTTCTTTTCATAATGTCTCGTATAATTAATCTTATAGAAATATAATAATTCTATAACTGATTATATCCTTTCTATCTATATTTTTATTTATTAATTCTTAAAGTATATATAAATTTATTTTATAAAATCTTTAATCTATAATTGTTTTAATATTATTGTTATTATAAGATAAACCAGACGAACTTGCAATATCTTGAATATTATCTATACTAGCAAGTTCATCAATCTGCATTCCCAAAGCTTCATTCGCATCTTTTTGTTCATCTATTTTATTTTGTATTTTTTCTAAATCTATATTAGTTTCTGATAAAAGAGCTTTTGTATAAATCCAAGCAGCTGGCATAATTACAAATCCAAACAAAACAACTAAAAAGAACATAAACTTTTCTCCCTTTAATAATTTAATTCTTTTTACTTTTTTTGTTCTCATATTTTCATATCCTTTCCACTACTCGCATTTTAGCACTTTTGCTTCTACTATTATCTTTTAATTCTTGCTCACTTGCTACATAAGGTTTCTTATTTATTATCTTAATTAAAGGCTTATATTCTTCTGGTATATCTGGCATTCCTCTAAATATTTCATTTACTTCACTATATTTTCGAAATATATTCTTAACTATTCTATCTTCTAAAGAATGAAAAGTAATAACTACCATTCTTCCCCCTTTATTAAGCATTTTAATTGCCGCATCTACTGCAATCTCTACTGCTTTAAGTTCATTATTAACCTCAATTCTCAAAGCCTGAAATATTTCTCTTTCTGGATGTTTTTTAAAAAAATAATTTGCTCCCACTGCTTCTTTAATAATTTCTACTAATTCTAAAGTTCTTGTAATTTCCTTTTTCTGTCTTGCATCTACTATTTTAAGAGCAATTATTTTACTTTTCTTCTCTTCTCCATACTTATAAAAAATATTTGTAAGTTCTTCTAATGAATAATTATTAACAATATATTTTGCATCAATAACATCTCTTCTATCCATTCGCATATCTAAGATGGCATCACTCATAAAGCTAAATCCTCTTTCTTTATTATCAATCTCTGGACTAGAAAGACCTAAATCAAATAAAAAACCATCAACCTTTTTACAATTATTTTTTTCTAACTCTTCTTTTAAATTAATAAAATTACTATGAATTAATTTAAAATTATCCCCTATTTCCAATAAGGATTGACGCGAATATTGAATTGCCTCAATATCCGCATCAAAGGCGAAAAGAAAGCCCTTTTTTATTCTTTTTAATATTTCCTTACTATGACCAGCATATCCAAGGGTGGCATCCACGTATATCCCATCATTTTTAAGGTTTAAATTAGCAATAGCTAATTCCTTCATAACACTATAATGCATTAGCATCACCATTAAATAAATTTTCGGCAACTTCCTCTAAAGTATCACTATATTCTTGATTAAATGAATCCCAATTTTCTTGTGACCAAATTTCAATTCTCTCATTAACCCCAATGATAACACAATCTTTAATAAGATTAGCATATTCCCATTGATTAGTAGTAATACTTATTCTTCCTTGACGATCAAATGTGCCTTCAACAGCGGCTGAAAAGAACGATCTTGCAAATATTCGGGCGTCTTTCTTAGTAAAAGGTAAACTTGCTAATTTATCTACAATTTTCTGCCATTCTGATTTAGTATAAACATATAAACATTTCTCTAAACCACGCGTAATAATAAAACTTTCTCCTAAATTACTTCGATAGTTTGCAGGTAACACAAGTCTTTTTTTATCATCTATACTATGATGATATTCGCCCATGAACATTTTAAATCCCCCACTTTCTACCACAATATACCACTGCTTACCATTATATTATCAAAACTTAACTTTTTTGTAAAGTTCTAAGTGTTCGCCATAAATAAAAACTATAACTATTTTACAAAAATTTTACAATAAAAAAGGAGGTTACCCCCTAAAATTATTTTCTAACTCGTAAATAATCTAATTCTAAAGTATTTACCTCTCTCGGCATTTTTTTTAGTTTTCTAATTAAAGTATATCTTTTTAACAAATCTAAACGTTCTGCTAATATTAGTTTTGATTTATCAATCTCATTTAAAGCCAATAACTTTTCTTCATTAACTTCTTTTGCTTTTTCTTCTTTTAACTCTCTTTTAACTAAAGCTAATTCTTTTTCTAGTTTTCTTTTTTTATTTTTATTTAATTTTAACCATATTTTAGCTAAATTATATTCATTTGCCTGTGGTCCTATTAATGCATTTATTCCTAAAGTACCTCCAAAAAGAAAAACTGCCATAACAACAAGTGCTTTAAAACCAATTATCATTGATCCAAATATTCCAATTAAAAGACTAATAAGTGTTAAAAAAGCAAAAATATCGCCTACAAAAGAGCCATATCCATCAATATTTTGGTTAACAGCCCAAATCAAATTTTTAGCCTTATCTACCATCTTTTCCTCACTTAATTTATCTAAATCATTTTGTATATTATTTTCTAATACTTTCAAATTATGATATTTCTCCAACATAAAAATACCCCTTTCAAATAAAAATTATTATAACACAAAATTTCTAAATGTCAAATTAAAAAGAGGTAAATCCTCTTTAAAATAAAATTCCGCC